>WFSU01000001.1 GCA_015485845.1 Nitratifractor sp.
ATATTTATGGTTGCATGAAGTTGCGGTGAAGGGACACTTATTTGAGCCGCAAAGGCTACATAGAAGAGATGTACGTTGAAGACTCCCCAATATGTCGACTGTCGGTAGATATGTGTTCTTCATCGAGAAGGTAACCCGGCGGTCTTTTCGCCGAAAGGGCAAAAGATCCGTGGCTTTCCGTCCCCGCCTCACGGCAGGTTTGGCTTTATCATTCAGACATTAACAAGAGGATTATATACGTTTTCTGTCAAGAAAAAGTCAAAAGAGCTATATATAAACGGAAGAGTGGAAACACCGGTGGATTAAGCCTCGACCGATTCGGGTTTGATCCGATAGAGAACGGCGTAGAGGATCGGGACGTAGATCAGGTTGAGGATTGTGGACCAGGCAACACCAAATCCGAGGGCGATGGCCATGGGTTGGACGATGAGGGCCTGACCACTGGCGAAGAACATGATGGTGGAGAGTCCCAGTACCGTGGTGACGGAGGTGAGGATGATGGGGCGGAGGCGGATCTTGGCGCCTTCGACCATCTCGCGGTAGCCTTTGGCATGACGGATGAAGTCGATCATGATGAGGCCGTCGTTGACAACGACCCCGGCCAGACCGATCATCCCCATGGCACCGATCATGGTCATGTTGAGCCCGAAGAGTTTGGTACCCACGAGTGCTCCTACCACAGAGAGGGGGATGGTCGAGAGGACGATAAGGGGCATGACGAAGGAATTGAACATCCACACCAGTGAAATAAAGATCAGGAAAATAGCGATGATGGCGGCGCGGGACATTTCGGTTTTGAGCTGCATGTTGGCTTTTTGCTCCCCTTTGATGATCACATCGATCCCTTCATCCCGGAAGGATTGCAACAGCGGTGCGATTGTTTTCATCACTTCGGTGGGGAGGACGATCTCTTTGTCCACACTGGCTGAGACTGACCAGACCCGTTCCCCGTTTTCTTTGTAGACGTGCAGCATACTTTTTTTGTAAACAAAGTCCGCGATCTCTCCGAGCGAGACGACCTGACGACCGTCGGGTGTGCGGAGGCGGAGGGCGGCAATGTCGTAATTGTGTTTCTTATCCGGGTTTTTCAAGCGGAGTCGGATGAGCCCCTTCTGGTCAAACATCTTGCCGTATTCGGCTTCGAGGAACATCCCGCGCAGGGTGTTGATGAGATTGCCTTCGGTGAAGCCGAGGCGCTGACCATAGTCGTTGATTCGAAATTTCAACTCTTGTGGCCCCTCTTTGGCATTGGATTCGACGTGCTGAGTGCCATTAATATCCTGAATGGCTTTTTTCAGGCGTGAAAGGGCTCCAAACAGTTTGGCATCTCCCGCCCCGCTGAGGCCGATCTCTATGTCGTTTTTGACGATGCCTGCCTGAGGGACGAAGATATCCAATTCATGGAAGAGAGGGGTGCCATCAGCGGCTTTCATAGCACGGAGCTTGGGGAGGAGAGTTTGACTCAGGCGTTTTTGGATGCGGTGGGCATCTTCGCTGCGGAGCATGTCGCTGTTGTCGTATTCCAGTGAAAGGTAGGGATTGATGTAACGGTCGAAGAAGTTCTCCGGTTTGCGCTCATGCAGATTGATAAAAAGCTGGAAAAGATGTTCTCCTGCATCGGCAGACTGGTCGGGATTGAACTTCATTCCGACGATGGAAGTGATGGAAGAGACGTTTTGGGCGTTGACGGCTTTGGCCAGAAGGTGTTCGATTCGTGTAACGGCTTGTTCCGTGTCACGCAGACGGCTGTCGGTATCGACTTTGCCGCTGAAGTAGATCTGGCTTCCGTCGAAGGAGGGCATGAGCTCAAATTTGGTGATTTTGGCCATGGCGATCGTCCCGGCGATGATCCCGCCCAGCAGCAGAAGAAGGGAAAGGTGTTTAAATCGAAGCAGACCGCCAAGGAGTGTGCCGTACACATTGGCCAGGCCGTCCCAGAGGCGGCTGGGCTCATGGTGATCGATCCGTTTGCCGAGGGTGAAGAGTTCCTTGGAATGGAGGGGGAGAAAATAAAACGCTTCAAAAAGTGAACTCAGCAGTAGAATGGAGATCATGACTGGGAGGACTTTGACGAACATCCCCATCTGTCCGCTCATGATCAAGAGAGGTAAAAAGGCAAACACTGTCGTCGACGTAGCCGTGACCACGGCCGGGAACATTTCGGCGGCTCCTTCGATGGCCGCTTCTTTGGGGGGCTTGCCCATCTCCATGTGGCGGTAAATGTTTTCGGCGACAACAATCGCTTCGTCGACGATCATCCCCAGTGCCACCAGCGCTCCAAGCATTGTCAGAAGGTTCATACTGTACCCTAGGTATTCGGCTGCTATCAATGCGATAAAAAAGCTTGTTGGAATCCCCAGTGCCACCACCGTTGCGATTCGCCAGTTCATGCTCAGAAACATAGCACCAAATACAAGAATAAGCCCAAAGAAAATGTTGGTAGTGACAAGGTTGATCCGGTTGCGGATCCAGACGGAGGTATCGATGTAAACTTGGAATTGGAGATCGGGATATTTCTTTTTAAATGTTTTCAGGGTTTTTCGGATATCTTTGCTCAGCTGAATGGCATTCCCTTTGACGGTTTTAGTGATATTGAGGGAGATATTGGCCTTGCCGTTGAAATGGGAGAGCTCAGTAGGGGTGCTGAGGCCGTATTGGACCCGGGCGACATCTCCGAGTCGGATATGTTTCCCTCCGATATTGAGTTGCGTGTCGGCCAGCGTTTTGGCATTTTTGGCTCCGTTGACGGTAGAGAGATAGATGAGATTGCCGTTTTGCTTGAAGGTTCCGGCGGGGTAGATGGAGCTGAGTTCACTGACGGCTTTGTAAAACAGGAGCTTGGGGATTTGGTAGGCTTCGAGCTTCTGTTCGTCGATGAGGATACGCACCTCTTCGTCGGCATCTCCACGGATGTCGATGGCATCGAGGGCTTTGATTTTGCTCAGCTTGCCTTTGAGTGCGTCGGCGGCTTCAAGGAGACGTCGGGTGGGCTGGTTGCCGGAGATAGCAATGAGCAGGAGGGGGAATTTGTAGATGGCAATCTTGGCGACGGGATCGTTCATATCGGCGGGAAGGTCGCGCCGGACGGTGCTGACGACATCTTTGACATCGCTCAGCACCAGCTGGTTGTCGCTGCCGGGTTTGATGTCGGCGACGATACTGAAACTGCCGTTCTGGATCGTACTGCGGAGATTGTCGAGATTGTCCACGGCTTTGAGACCGTCCTCGAGGGAGCGGACGGCCATCTTGTCGAGGACATTAGCACTGGCACCGGGGTAACCACCCCGGACAAAGATTTTGTCCAGTTCGGCGGGAGGGAAGATCTCTTTGGGGATGCTCTGATACGCAAAGAGCGCCATGAGCAGCAGCAGGACAAAGAAGATATGGTTGAGGACGGGACGTTCGATAGCAAAACGGAGAAAAGTACGGATCATTGGGGCGTGTCCTTCGGGGGTGGGGTTTCATCGAGGGTAAAGATCGTGTCGGCAATCTGGCTTTTGTACTGGAGTTTTTCTACGCGCATCTTCAGCAGTGTTTTTTCCTCTTTGAGGGCAGCGACCTCTTGCTCAAGTGCGTGAATGTGGCGGCTTTCGTAGTAAATTTGGTTGCTCAAATAGATTTTGACCAATGCCAGCACCAGAAGAATAGCCATGGCGATCAAGGTGATGGAGAGTGCACCAAAAGTAATGCCGTGTTCTTTACGTTTGGGCATGGGACTCCTTGAACACAAAGGTGCGCAGTTTGGCGCTGCGGCTTCGCGGATTGCTCTGAAGCTCTTCCGGTTGGGCTACCACAGGTTTGCGAGTCGCTATTGTACCCAAACTGTGTGTGTTGCCGCAAGTACAACGCAGAGCATGGGGGTCACAGATGCACGATTGTGCCCATTGGCGGAAGCGCTGCTTGACTCGACGGTCTTCGAGAGAGTGGAACGTGATCAGAGAGATGATGGCTCCACTCGGTCGCATCGCTTCGAGGGCATCGAGGAGGGCGTCGATCTGACCGAGCTCATCGTTGACTTCGATGCGAATGGCTTGAAACATCAGGGTGGCGGGATGGATTTTTCCTCTGGCAGGCAGTACTTTTTTGGCCAGAGTGCTGAGTTGGCGGGCGGTGTCGATGGGGTGGCGGGTTCGCTCGGTGATCAGGGCATCGGCCAGACGGGTGGCGTGCCGGATCTCACCGTAGTCGGCAAAAATACGGGTGAGCTCCGCCTGCGAGTAGGTGTTGACGACGGTGTGGGCGGTCAGTGCTGAGCGGGTGTCCATCCGCATGTCCAGCGTCTCGCTCTCGAAACTGAACCCCCGATCCCGTTTGTCGAGCTGCAGGGATGAGACACCGAAATCGGCCAGCAGACCGACAAACGTATCCGGTTCCATCCCGGCGACCACCGAAGCGAAATCACCCCGGATCAGGGTCACCCGATCCCCAAACGCGGCCAGACGCTTCCGGGAGAAGTCCAGCGCCTCCTCGTCCCGGTCGATCCCGATGAGGTGCAGGTGAGGGTGCTGCTCGAGCAGCGCATGGCTGTGACCGGCGTAGCCCAGGGTACCATCGACGAAGGTGCCGTGATCGAGGGGCTGAAAGGAGCGCAGGACTTCTTCGAGTAAAACCGGGAGGTGGGGAGCATTCATCTTTCAACTCTTTTTTGATGGTATAATACCAAAAATCGATCAAAAGGACAACGATGGCTGATCGTCATTTGATCGAAGCGATTCAACACGTCTCGCTTTCGATGTTTCGCAAGAACTTTTTCGGGGTCTATCATGGTTCGATCTCGGCTCGGATTGATACGGGATCGTTTTTGATCAATAAAAAAGAGGCGATCTTCGATGAGATCATGCCCGAATCCCTGATCCGGATCGAGAGTGATAATCCGGACTACCGCCACAACATCGCCAGCATTGATACGCCGATTCATGAAGAGGTCTATCGTGAGATACCCCATGCCAAATACATCGCCTACACGATGCCTCCCTATGTGACGGCGTATGCACTGGCGCACGATGTATTCGTCCCCCGGGATTACTTTGGCCATGAAATGATCGGTGAGATTGCTATCTATGACCCGCAACACTTCTCAGACTGGTATGACCGGGCACCCCATGCCATCGCCAACCATTTCAAAACACACCCCGGGCACCTGATGTTGGTGCGAGGGTACGGTGTGTATGCGTACGATCGTGACCTCGGGGATATGGCCAAAAAGATTGCCATCCTCGAAAACAGCGCCCGATTGCTGATGTTGGCAGGGTGACAAACTGACATAAAGTTAACCAATAATATGGTAAGATAGTCACATTCTTTGAGTGGAGTTTATGATAATGGAAGAGATCGAAGGGCGTTTTGAATTAATCCGAATTGCGGCTCAGCTTGGGGACTACGAAGTCATCGATACCCAGATCCGGCGTTTGCGTAATATGAGTACCGACAAACATTTGCATGCCATACTGTATGAGTTGGAGGGGAAGAATTTTCGCCAGGCACTCTACATGATGAGAGATTACGCTGAAACCCTCCGGGATGATTTTTTCGATCCCCCGACGCGTGAAACGGCTGCTCCTGCCACTCCAGCACGACACACGGAACAACGGTTTACCGACCGTACCGCCACACCCACTGAGACACGCACTCCCACGTCTTCTCATGCTCACACCCCTCCCGCTCCGGAGCCGGATTTATTCAACCTCTCAAACACTACCCAGACAGGAACGGAAGAGGAACATTCCATAACGCTTGAGGAAATGCTGGCCATGACCAAAGAGAGTGCGACGGATCCTCGGCACTATCAGGCTCCTGAAGCAGTGGAGAAACCGAAATCCAAATCGGAGCCGGAACCAGAAGCCCCAATCCAGGCACCCTCTCCGGAACCCCAAACAGTTGCACCCACGGTTCCGGAACCGGTTGTACCTTCCGGTGAGCTTGATCCTTTGTTTACCCTCGATCAAGATATTGTTTCCGAGCCCGAATCCAAGTTTGAGCCAGAACCCGAACCCGAGCCCCAGGCGGCAGCGCCCCGCTTTTCCAGACCGGTGGATCCAAC
>WFSU01000002.1 GCA_015485845.1 Nitratifractor sp.
AGTTCGGACAGAGAAAATGTCTGACACCTATTTCTAATCACAGAAAACGGTAAAGGAAAACCCAATGAGAGTAAAAAACGGACTCGTACGTCACAAACGACACAAGAGATTATTGAAACAGGCACGCGGTTTTTACAGCGGTCGCCGCAAACATTTTCGCAAGGCAAAAGAGCAACTCGAGCGCTCTCTGGTCTACAGCTATCGAGATAGACGACAGAAGAAACGCGATTTCCGCAAACTGTGGATCATCCGCATCAACGCCGCTGCGCGTTTGAACGACATGAACTACTCACGCTTCATGCACGGACTCAAGCTCGCCAACATCGAGCTTGACCGCAAAATCCTCGCCGATATGGCGATGAACGCTCCTGAGGCATTTGCCAAAGTCGCCGACGCGGCCAAAGCAGCCCTCAAGTAAGTTTCTACTTTTTCCCGGGTTTAACCCGGGGCACTCCTCCTCCCCTCTTTTTTATCTATCTACGGATTGAAAGATTTGTCCAATTCTTTGGCAATCCCATCGAGTTGTTGACCCACGGTCTCCATGCTGCGCATCCATCTCTCGACAAAATTCTGTGTCTTGTTCAAATCCACTTCAATGCGATCCTGGGTGATGATGATGCCGGTGTCGTTGGGTGAGCGGAGCTTCTTCCTGCGCAGCCCTTTTTCAATTTGCTTGAAATTGTGATCGAGCTTGCGGGTCAGTGATTCGAGGAAGTGCTTGGTTTGATTGGTGTCGATGATGATGTGATTTTGGTCAACAATGATTCCGATAGGGGGTACTTTTGGGGCATTGGCAGGGTGGATGGTTTGTGACGGAGCTGTCGTTGTGGAGGCACGCTTTCCGGTGGCATGGGCAGTCTGAGGGGCGACGATCTCCTGAAGGCTTTGCGAAACAAAAGTGGTTTGATCTTTTTTCTGGCTGCATCCAGATACAATTATCAAGAGAATAACGCAAGTGCTGACAAGTGTTTTTATCATACTCTTCCTCCTTTTCTCTAGTGATGGATAATTATAGCGCAGGAGGGTTAATCAAGCGTGCATCGTTAACCCTCTGTTATCCGTGATTAATGATTCATTATCGCAAAAATGATATATTTCTTCCCTTGGTTGTGTGGGATGAATTGGGTACGGACTTGACATATAATATTATTTAGTATAGAATTACAAAGAATTATCAGAGAAGGAGAGGAAAATGAAAAAGTTTTTTATCATGTTTTTTACGCTGTTTGTCACGTTGGCTCTTTCAGCGAAATTGACAAAATCTCCTACAACTCTGAGTGCAGAGTATACGGTACAAAGCGGTGATACACTCTACACCATTGCGCGCGATCACCACACAACGGTCCATGAAGTGATCGAAGCCAATCATTTGGGTTTGGGTGCAGTCATCAAGGTCGGACAGACGCTCAAGGTACCTCTCGATACCTATTTCCCCATTATGAAAACGGATAAAAATCCCAGAAAAAACTCTGCATCGACCGCTGAAGCACTTCAAACTTCATCTCTCCCGTCGGGAAAAGTGGACTATGTTGTCAAAAGTGGAGAAACGCTCTTTACGATTGCACGAGCACATCACACATCGATCAAAGCTGTACTGGAAGCTAATAATCTGGATCGCAATGCAGTAATTAAGGCGGGTCAAAATCTTATCGTGCCCACCAATACGTATTTCCCCAATGGACAAACGGCAAGTATGGCAGTTTCGCACCCATCACCGGTTGCGCCATTAGCCACGCCATCACCGGTAAAAGGTACCTATGTTGTTGGAAAAGGAGACACCCTCTTTTCCATTGCACGTAAAAACCACGTCGTTATCAGTAAGTTAATGCGCATGAATGGACTCGGTTTGACCGATTCTCTCCGGGTGGGTCAAGTACTTAAAATCTCGGCAAGCAGTACATTTGTCCCGACAAATCTCATCAAAAAACCGACCAAAAAAGCAGTAGAAAAGCGGGAACTTCCTGTAGGCGCTATGCCCAGCTATACGGTCAAGAGAGGGGATACCCTCTGGCGGATTGCACGTAAGCACCACTTGACGCTTGCCGAAATACGTAAGCTGAATAAAATGCACAAAAAAGATCAGATACGTACCGGTATGGTTCTGGCCGTGGGCAAAGCCGTCCGACCTAAGCCCAAAACATACAAAGTTAAAAAAGGCGATACTCTCTGGTTGATCGCCAAAAAAAATAACATGAGCACCAGGAAGCTTCGTAGCCTCAATCATATGCGCCGAAAAGATCGCATTCATCGAGGTATGGTTCTCGCTCTTTCTAAAGATGCCGTTCTTCCCCAATCGAAAAAGACAAAAACCATCATAGCAAAACTCAAGAAAAAAGGTGCAAAGCAGAGTGAGATCGAGGCAGTTCTGGCCAAAGTCAAGCGGAGCAAACGGAAAAATCCGAACATTACAGCTATTCTAGCGCAAGTTAAGCGTGACAAGAAAAAGAAGCAGATCGAAACCCCTTTGCGGATCACGAAAAAAACCAAACGGAAAAAGAAATCACGCCTTGGATCAGCTATGGCGACGCTGAATGGTCGTGGGAGTTCGGGTCGGTCGCGCAGTACCAGAACGATTCGTGTTGCCAAACGTTACCTCGGGCGGCGATACGTTTGGGGTGCGGTAGGCCCTCGCTCATTTGACTGTTCCGGGTTTACGCAGTATGTTATGCGCAAGAGTAAGGGGGTGCGGATTCCCCGTGTTTCACGGAAGCAGGCTTATTATGGCAAATACGTTAGCCGGAGTCATTTACGTGCCGGAGATTTGATCTTTTTCGATACGTCCCGCCGCCGCCGTGGGTATGTTAACCACGTCGGGATCTACATCGGCAACCACAAGTTCATCCACGCCAGCAGCGCACGGCATCGCGTCGTCATTACCAGCTTGGATCGGCCGTTCTACAGTGCACGGTTCAAGTGGGGGAGACGGGTAAATTAGATGTTGGAAGTTTTGGAAGGGCGCTAAGTGGGGCTGGGGCTTTAGCCCCATCTTTCATGTAGGTAAAATCTATTCTGCTTCCAAGACGGCTCCACGGCTGGCGTTGGTGACCAGTGTCCGGTACTGTCGGAGCCAGCGGCTTTTGAGGGGCTTGACAATCGGGGTGAAGTTGGCGCGGCGTCGGGCGATCTCTTCGTCGCTGATGCGGGCTTCGAGGATGTAGTTGTCCACGTCGATGTGGATTTCATCCCCGTCTTCGAGCAGAGCGATGAGTCCCCCTTCGGCGGCTTCAGGGCTGACGTGCCCGATACTGGCTCCCCGGGTTGCACCACTGAAGCGTCCGTCGGTGATGAGGGCGACTTTGTCCCCCAGTCCCATCCCCATGATGAGGCTGGTGGGGCTGAGCATCTCCTGCATTCCCGGGCCTCCCTTGGGGCCTTCGTAGCGGATGACGACCACGTCACCAGCCTTGACCTTGCCTCCGGTTATGCCAGCGATTGCTTCGTCCTGAGAGTTGAAGCAGACGGCTTTGCCGGTGACAATGCGGTCGCCGATGATCCCGGCAGTTTTGATGACGGCTCCCTGTTCGGCGAGGTTGCCGTAGAGGATCGCCAGACCGCCTACTTCGCTGTAGGGGTTGTCGATGGTGTGGATGATGTCGGTGTCTTTGATCTCGGATTGGCTGACACGCTCGATGATGCTCTCTCCGGTGATGGTGAGGTTGTCGCGGAGGATGTCTTCTCCCCGTTTGCGCATCTCATTCATCACGGCGGAGACCCCTCCGGCCGTGTTGATGTCCTCCATGTGGACGGTGGTGAGTGAGGGGCTGATTTTGGCGATGTGGCTGACCCGCTGACTGATGGCATTGATGTCTTTGAGGTTGAAATCCACCCCGGCCTCATCGGCAATGGCGAGCATGTGCAGAACGGTGTTGGAGCTGCCGCCCATGGCCATGTCGACGGAGAAGGCGTTACGGACGGCATTTTCATTGAGGATATTCCGCAGGTTGAACTCGGAAGGATTTTCCGATTTGGCAATGTCGCAGATACGCCGGGCAGCGGCACGAAACAATTCTTCGCGTTCTTTGGTAAGGGCAAGGATGGTGCCGTTGCCGGGCAGGGCGATTCCCATCGCCTCCATGAGGGTGTTCATGGAGTTGGCGGTGAACATCCCCGAGCAGCTTCCGCCGCTGGGGCAGGCGTTGCACTCCATCTCCTCAAGTTGTGCTTCGGTGATCTCCCCTGCTTCGTACTCTCCTACCCCCTCAAATACGGTGGCAAGGTCGATGGCTGTGCCATCTTCGAGGTGCCCGGCGGCCATGGGACCTCCGGAGACATAGATCGTCGGGACATTGACTCGCAGGCCGCCCATGATCATACCGGGGACGATTTTGTCGCAGTTGGGGATGGCGATCATGGCATCGAGTTTGTGGGCATTCATCACCGTCTCGATCCCGTTGGCGATGATTTCACGGCTGGGGAGAGAATAGAGCATTCCGTCATGCCCCATAGCGATCCCATCATCCACGCCAATGGAGTTGAACTCAAACGGCACACACCCTTGGGCGCGAATCTCATCTTTGATGATTTCGGCGACTTTGTTGAGGTAAAAGTGCCCGGGAATGATCTCGATGAATGAGTTGGCCACTCCGATAAATGGTTTGGCAAAATCCTCGTTTTTAATTCCGGTTGCTCGTAGCAGGCTGCGGTGTGGGGCGCGGCTGTATCCTTGTTTGATCTCGTCACTTCGCATGGTTGGTTCCTTGAAAAAAAGTAAAACATTATAACACAAGGTTAATTTGAACGCGAGCTGTTTTCGCTATAATATCCCACTTAAATAACGGAGTGTATGCTATGTGTGCAGAGCGAATGTGGATGATTTGGGTAGCGATTATCCTTGGATTGGTGATGGGATTGGCTGGAAGTCAAATGTTTGCAGCAGCCTTTTTGGTGCAGTTGATTGTGATGGCGATCCTCTTAATGCGTGGATTTACAGGATTTTGCCCCTCCCTGACCTTGCTCAAACAAATTTTGCCCCCGTGCGAAGAAGGATAATAAATGGAAAAAGTAAGCTACAAAGATGCCGGGGTTGATATCGACGCGGGCAACGCCTTTGTCGAGGCGATCAAAGCGGACGTCAAATCGACGTTTGATGCGAATGTGATTGGAGGCATCGGCTCGTTTGCTGGGGCATATGCCCTCCCCTCAGGCTACCGGGAGCCGGTGATCCTCTCAGCGACCGATGGGGTAGGCACCAAGCTCAAATTGGCCATCGAGAGTGGGCGGCTGGATACCGTCGGGATCGATTTGGTGGCTATGTGCGTCAATGATCTGATTTGCAACTTTGGTACGCCGATGTTTTTCCTCGATTATTATGCGACGGGTAAACTTCTCCCGGAGAACGCCAAAGATGTTGTCAGTGGCATTGCTGAGGGGTGCCGCCGCAGTGAATGTTCACTTGTCGGGGGTGAGACGGCTGAGATGCCGGGGATGTACTCGGAGGAGGATTTTGATCTGGCTGGGTTTGCTGTGGGGATTGCCGAGCGGAGCGAGATGGATCGGGTCAGCCTAGTACGACCGGGGCAGACGCTGATTGCACTGCCAAGCTCTGGCGTCCACTCCAACGGTTATTCTCTGGTGCGCAAGCTTTTCTTTGACAAACTGGGGATGGGGTTGGAGGATGAGTTTGAGGGGAGACCGCTGATCGAAACATTGCTTGAGCCCACCCGTATTTATGTTAAAGAGTTCAAAGCCAACCGGGATAAGATCGTGGCACTGGCGCACATCACCGGCGGTGGAATCGTCGAAAATCTCCCCCGTGTGCTTCCCGGGGGGATCACAGCCGTGGTGAAGCGTGAGGCGATCCGTACGTTGCCGATCTTCGACTTCATGGCACAGCACGTTGAAGCTGAGGAGATGATGCGGGCGTTCAACATGGGTGTCGGGATGGCATGGGTCGTTGATGAAGCCAACGTCGATGCGATTCTTTCAGCGACAGACGGCTATGTAATAGGGTACACGGAAGCAGGGGAGAAAAAGGTCACTTTGGTATAATTGCGTAACAAAAAAGTTACACGAAGGTAGAGATAATGGCTGTCCCTGAAGATGTAGGATGTGAAAACAAAGTGTGCATCAAAGCTCCGGAATGTCTGCGTCAGAAGATTCGCAAAGAGGGGAAAGCGCGGGAGATCAAGAGCTTTGGCGGTACGGAGGAGAAGGGCTGCGGCAAGTTTCTCCCTATCAAGGGGTAGTGGGATTCGACATTTTAAGCTGGTTTGACTATAATTGCAGTCCTTTTTACCAAACGACGGAGTGTGGCGCAGTCTGGTAGCGCACCTGCTTTGGGAGCAGGGGGTCGAAGGTTCGAGTCCTTTCACTCCGACCAGCTTGGTAAAATTGCTTTTCAATATGGTGGGTATAGCTCAGTTGGTTAGAGCACCTGTTTGTGGCACAGGGGGTCGAGGGTTCGAATCCCTTTACCCACCCCATATTTCCTTCTTTTTACATCAATCATGCGCTAGTAGCTCAATTGGATAGAGCACCAGACTTCGGATCTGGGGGTTAGGGGTTCGACTCCTCTCTGGCGTGCCACAGGTTACCCTGTTTTGCGCTCGTAGCTCAGCTGGATAGAGCACTCGCCTTCTAAGCGAGCGGTCTCAGGTTCGAATCCTGACGGGCGTGCCACCTTTTAGATTGTTATGTGCGGACGTGGTGGAATTGGTAGACACGCCAGACTTAGGATCTGGTGCCGAAAGGTGTGAAGGTTCAAGTCCTTTCGTCCGTACCACACACAATCCTTCATCTTTGTGCTATAATACAGTTCAAACATTTTATTTTCACAGGAAAACAAATGGATAAAGGTCTTCTTGTTATCGTCGCCATCGGTGTAGCTATCATTTATTTTGCAACAAATTTCTCCGGAGACAAGCCCGCTGACAACGACATCTCATGGTCTGTTTCCAATAAAAATGATAAGCTTTCACCTTATTATGAAGAGGATGTACTTGGGAATCGGGTACTGAATCTCTCAAAAGTTTCCCTTGAGCAGGCTAAATCAATCTGGACATCGACCCCCACCGCCCAGAAAATTTCATCGATGGTTCCGGATTTTGACCTGGCACGTATTGAGATAGAAAACAATGTGGTTGAAGGGGCGTTTCGCCAATACCTTCTTCAGTTTCTCGAAAAAATTGAAGGACGTTTCCAGTCCGGGAAGATTCAAAGCGATCAGGCACAAAAAGCCATACTAAATCTCCGGTAAATTCTCCCCTTTTATTTTGCTCAACCACGCATCGAGTTTGATTTCAAACCCTGACTTCTTTGAATGATAGTAGGTGTCGGAAACACCGTAATCCTGTTCAACCCATCCTCCATGGTCGTGAGGGTAGCGGTAGTCGGGATGACGGGTTTTTATGTGGGAAGGTACGAGAGTAATGTGCCCCGATTCGATCGCTTTGAGAGCGTCGTTGATTGCCAGATAACTGCTGTTGGACTTGGGAGAGCTGGCGAGATAGACCACCAGCTGTGCCAGAGGGATACGCGCTTCAGGGTAGCCGATCTGTTTGACGATGGTGAGGGTGGAGGCGGCGAGATTGAGGGCGTTCGGGTTGGCGTTTCCGATGTCTTCGCTGGCGAGGATAGATAAACGTCTTGCGATGAATTCGGGCGGCTCTCCACCGGCAATGAGGCGTGCCAAATAATAGATCCCGGCATCGACATCGCTGCCTCGGATGCTTTTGATCATGGCGGAGGTGAGATCGTAGTGGCTGTCGCTTTCGCTGGAGCCTGCCTGCAGTGCGTGTGGGCGGATGGCCCTTAGCGTTTCAAGCGTGACGGGGGAAGCAGCGTGTGCTCCGCTCTCGAGCAGGTTTAGCAGTGCTCGCAGGTCGCCGCCGCTCGAGTCTATCACATATCTTTTTGCCTCATCTTCGATACCGATACTTTCTTTTTCTAAGACCGATTCCAAAAAGGCTGCCATCACCTCTTTGTCGATGGCATGGAGCTTAAACAGATGGGAGCGGGATCGGATCGCTGCGGTCATGGCGTAGTAGGGGTTTTCGGTCGATGCACCGATGAGCAAAGCTGCGCCCTGCTCCATAAAAGGAAGCAGAACTTCTTGCTGATTTTTGCTCAGACGATGCACCTCGTCGATGAAGATCAGCGGTTTTTGGAGGGCATGAGCGTACTCACGGAAGATTTTGCGCAGATCTTCGATCTTGAGGCTGGTGGCGTTAAACTCATAGAAAGGGCGGTCGAGTGTCGAAGCAATGACGCGTGCCAGAGTTGTTTTGCCGCAGCCGGGAGGGCCGTAGAAGAAAATGTGCGGGAGCGCATCAGCATCGATCAGCTTGCGCAGTGGAGCATCGGCTCCAAGCAAGTGCTCTTGCCCGAGGATAGTGTCGAGGGTGGTGGGGCGATATTTTTGGGCGAAGAGCATGGAATTACGATTCGGTATCTTTGGTGGGAGTTTTTTGAGCCGCTTTCCGCGCTTGTTTCATAAAGGCATGCAGTTCATCGTACTCTTTGTGGGAAAAATAGCGTGTTTTATTGGTGGGAAGGTTGTTGAGTTCAATGTCACCGAAGGCTACACGCTTGAGGTCAACAACTTCGGCACCAAAATGGGCAAAAAACCGGCGTAGTTCTCTATTTTTTCCTTCGGTGATGGTGACACGGAGCTTGGTGTATTTCCCGGTCTGACCCCGAAATTCGAAAGCAGTAAACGGGGCGAACGTCATCGAAGTAATCCCACTTTTTTCATGCGCACCGGCACGGGCATCCTCGAGAGCAAGACCCTCTTTCATCGCCGTCAGCATCGCTTCGTTGACGGGCTTATCAATCTTGATGTTGTACGTACGGGGAAGCTGGCTGCGCATATAGACGTCGGCTACTTCGGGTGCATCGGTGAGGAGCAGTAATCCTTCGGAAGCAAAATCCAAACGTCCAATGGGGGTAAAATGGCGAAATTTTCCCGGGAGTTTGTGGTAGATTGTGGTGCGACCCCGGTCGTCCTTTTTGGTCACCAGTACTCCCTTGGGTTTGTTGTAGACGATCATGGTGACTTCGCCGGTTTTTCGGGGATGGAGAAGCTTCCCTTTGATCTCGATCTTCTCATCCGACTGGACGTCGTGGGAGAAGTCGGTGACCGTTTTGCGATCGATTTTGACCTCTCCGGCTTCGATGAGGCGATCGGCTTCCCGGCGGGAGTACCGGGTGTGATGGGCGATGTATTTGTTCAGGCGCATGGGACTCCTTTGGGATGAACCCCTTGGTAATTAGACGAAGAAAACCGTCGGAAGGATGATGGGATAGCGCTTGCGCGTCCGCACGACGTGTTTGCGAATGATACCGCGAAGGTCATCTTCGACCACCTTGGGATTACCCGATTTCTCGAGCTTGCTGTTGAGGAGGTATTGTTCAATGAGTTGCTCGACCTCGGAAGAAAATTTCTTGTCCTCTTTGTCCGGGACGAGACCGTGAGATGTGACAATAGGTTTGCCGAGTACTTTGCCGGTCTGTTTGGAGATTTGGAGGACGACGTTGACGATGCCGTCGGTCGCCAGTTTCTGCCGATCGTCGACGACGTCGTGCTGGATCGGCTTGTTATTTTGATTGTCGATGTAGGTTTTCCCTACTTTGATCGTCTTGACTTTTTTGATGTACTTGGGGGTGATCTCGATCTGATCCCCGTCGCTCATCAGCAGGATGTTGCGCTCATCGACGCCACACGTGACGGCGGTTTTGGCGTGAGCGGCAATGTGGTTGTATTCCCCGTGAACGGGGAGGAAGAATTTCGGCTGCACGAGACGGAGGATCAGTTTTTGCTCCTCCTGTCCGGCGTGGCCGGAGACGTGAATATCGCTGAATTCTTTGTAGCGGACGGTGACACCGGATTTCATCAGGAGGTTCATGAGCTTGGAGACACTCGCCTCATTGCCGGGAATGGCGCTGGCAGAGATGATGACGGTATCGGTGGGCTTGAGTTTGATGTGGCGATGCTCATCGGTTGCCATGCGGGAGAGGGCAGCCATCGCTTCCCCCTGACTTCCGGTAGTGATGACGAGGATCTCTTCGTCCTTGTACTTGCCTACTTCGTGCGCTTCGATGAAGTGTTTGTCCTCGATATCGACAAAACCAAGTTTACGCGTCACTTCGATGTTCCGCTCCATGGAGCGGCCGATGACGGCGATCTTGCGTCCGTGCTTGACGCCGCGCTCCATCGCCTGGTATATGCGGTGGACGTTGGAAGAGAAGGTCGACATGATGACCCGTCCTTTGGCAAGATCAAAAAGGTTGTCAAAAGTCTTGCCTACAACCGCTTCACTTTTGGTGAATCCCTGGTTGTGGGAGTTGGTGGAATCAGAGAAGAGGCACAAGACTCCTTTGGCACCGTAATGGGCAAAACGGTGCAAATCAGCGGTATAACCGTCAATTGGGGTATGGTCGATCTTGAAGTCGGCCGTATGAATGATGGTACCGATAGGGGTCTCAATCGCCAGGGAGTTGGAGTCGACGATGGAGTGGGTCATGTGCATCCACTCGACTTTGAAGTCTCCGAGGGTGTATTGCTTGCGTTTGATGATGTAGTTGAAGTACTTTGTATCGGCAGAAAGTCCGTGTTCGTTGAACTTGTTTTCGATCATAGCCAATACAAGTGGAGTCCCATAAATTGGAAATTTCAGCTCTTTGAACAGATACGCCATAGCCCCGATGTGGTCTTCGTGACCGTGGGTGATGACGATCCCTTTTATTTTGTCTTTGACGACGTGCAGGTAGCTGAAGTCCGGTACGAGGATATCCACACCGTGCATCGTCTCATCGGGGAAGCTCATCCCTACGTCGATGATAATGGCGCTCTCTTCGCTCTCGAGTACAGCGATGTTGCCCCCGATTTCTCCTAGTCCGCCCAGCGGTGTGAAACGGAGTTTTCCTTTGAGGTTGGTGTCAAGTTGACGCCAGGGGTTCATCCGGGCATCTTGTACCTCGTCGTTTTCGACGAGGGCTGCTCGCATCTCAGGTGGGACGTTGGTCGGGATTTGTTTACGGCGTCCGCCCCGGCTGTTGCCCCGGCCGGCGGTGCGACGGCTGTTGGATTTTTTATTACCGTCTTGCTTATTAGATTCGGAACGGTTATTTGGGTTGCGGTTATTGTCGCGGCTTTGGTTGTTGCCGTTATTGGCGTCGTTGGGGCGACGACTCCGGCTGCGACGACTCCGGTTGTTGTTATTGGTATTTCCTCCCTCGCGGGCAGGCTGCTCCGGATTATTCGCCTTTTTTTCTCCCTCTTGTGCCGGGCGGTTTTGGCGATAGGGGTTTGGATTGCGTCGGCGACGCTCAGTGTTGTTGTTTTCTCCGTTGCCGTTTGGCTGGCTTGGATTGGTCTTGTCCATCTCTAAATTCCTTTTTCAAAATAGTATACAGTCGATGATATAGGGGTGTTGCAGCTTCATGCGGTCGGGACAGAGGATCGATCTCGAGGGAGGCAAAGGCTTCCCGGATCGTTTGTTTGCCAAACGATCGTTCGAGGTTTTTGCTCAGTTTTTTGCGAGGTTGCGCGAAGGCAACTTTCAAAAACCGTTCAAATCCTGTGTCATCAAGCGAGCGCTCTTTGACGATCGAAAGCACGGCAGAAGTGACCTTGGGCGGGGGGACAAACGCTTCGGGGGGAACCTCGAAGCGGAGTCGTGCCGCACCGTGGATATCTGCGAGCACGGAGAGGGCAGAAAAATCCCGCTCTCCCGGCTGTGCCGCAAACTTGAGGGCTACTTCTTTTTGAACCATCACCAGTACCGATCGGCACCGGGGGTCATGCAGTGCTTTGAGGATAAGGTGGGTCGCAATATAGTAGGGAAGGTTGGCCACCAAATGGTACGGCTCCTCCATCAGACTACCTGCTTCCCAATACTCCAGCGCATCGCCGCACTCCAGTTTCAGCCGCCCCGAATCGATCTCGGGAGAAAACTGGGTCGGCAAATGCTCGCATAGTCTCTTATCGACTTCAAAAGCTGTGACATTCCGTACTCGAACGAGTGCGGAGGTTAAATCACCTAAGCCAGGCCCGATCTCGGCGACGGGAAGGTCGTCGTCGGGCATCGCTTGGATGATTTGATCTACATATCGGTGATCTTTGAGAAAATTTTGACCAAAACGCTTGCTGGCGATCTCGGCTGCATCAATATTACGTTTCATTATACACTTTTTTTCTTAACAATCTATGCGCTAAACGCACACTGTTTAAATTTTGGCTATAATCCACCACTTACTAATTGAGAAAGAGGCTGCGATGGATTATTTTGCTAAGCGCATTATACCATGTTTGGATGTCGATAACGGTCGGGTGGTCAAAGGGGTCAATTTCGTCGGCCTGCGTGATGCCGGAGATCCGGTCGAAGTAGCACGTCGATACAACGAAGAGGGAGCCGATGAGATCACCTTCCTTGACATTGGTGCCAGTCATGAAGGGCGCGATACGATCGTCGATGTGGTGCGCCGTGTGGCCAAAGAAGTGTTTATCCCTCTGACCGTCGGAGGGGGGATTCGTCAGTTGGACGATATCTACACACTTCTTGAAGCCGGTTGTGACAAGGTGAGTATCAACTCCGCAGCGATCAAACGGCCGGAGTTTATCACCGAGGGTGCCAAGCGCTTCGGTTCGCAGTGCATTGTTGTCGCCATCGATGCCAAACGGGTCGGGGAGGGGAAGTGGAATATTTTTACCCACGGAGGCCGCAACGACACTGGCATCGATGCGATCGAGTGGGCGCGGGAGGCGTATGAGCGGGGAGCCGGAGAACTGTTGGTGACCTCTATGGATGCGGACGGCACCAAAGCAGGTTTTGACAATGAGCTCAACCGCCGAATCGGAGAAGTCGCCCCCATCCCCATCATTGCCAGCGGAGGAGCCGGGATGATGGAACACATTGAAGAGGCTTTTACGATTGGGAACGCTGATGCCGCTTTGGCCGCCTCAATCTTCCATTTTAGAGAGATCGACATCATGGATCTCAAACATTATCTCCATGAGCACAATATACCGGTACGAATCTGATGTTTGTCTGTGCAGGTGATTCGGAGCAGTTTGATTTTGCGATGCCGATTGGGATCGGGATGGTGGATACTGCTATCAATCTGACTCGGTTGTGTTTGAAGCATACTCCACAGTCTCTTACTTTTGTTGGTACAGCTGGGAGTTACGGACGAAAGGAAATTTTTGAGATTGTCGAGTCTCACGCAGCCGCTAACATTGAAAACGGTTTTTTCAATGGGAAGACCTATACTCCGATCGACAATATCGTATCAGCGGTCGAGGATGTTTCACGTGAAACGTTGATTAACTCTTCCCATTATATTACCACGGATACCGCTTCGGCCAAGCAGTATCTCGAGAACGACATCGACTTGGAGAATATGGAGTTCTATGCCGTCCTCAAAGTGGCCAAAATGCTGGGCATCCCCGCCAAAGGGGTTTTGATTGTGACTAACTACTGCAACGCTGATGCACACAAGGATTTTATCGCCAACCATGACGAAGCCAAGCGGCTTTTGAGTGAATACATAAAGGATCGCTATGCCTAAACCTTCCATTCTCGATTATACGCGCGAAGAGCTATCCCAGCAGATCAAGCCCGCGTTTCGTGCCAAACAAATCTACAATTGGGTCTATACCAAATATGCC
>WFSU01000003.1 GCA_015485845.1 Nitratifractor sp.
ACCCCGACTCTGTGCTCGCCTCCAAAACACTCTTTCGGTTCAGTTGGCTGTTTCTACTGCTGTTGATCGCCGGGTATTTTATTGGGGATGTGTATCATGTGCCGGTGAGTGTGTTTGCCCTGGGCGGCGGGCTCCTGTTTCTCGGGATCGCCGCAAAGGGTGGGCATGTCAACGCCGGGGAGATCATACGTACCGCTCCCTGGCAGGTGGTGTGGTTCAGCATCGGGCTCTACATCGTCGTCTATGGGCTCAAAAATGCCGGCCTGACCGACTCCCTCCACTCCCTTCTGCTCACCCTCAACCATCAGAGTCAGCCGGTGGCGGTGGTGGGGACGGGGTTTATCAGCGCGATCCTCAGTGCTGTGATGAATAACATGCCGACCGTTATGATCATGGATATTGCCCTTCAGGATATCCCCAACCACACCCTCGCCTATGCCAACATCATCGGCTGCAACCTCGGTCCCAAGATGACCCCGTTCGGGAGCCTCGCCACTCTCCTGTGGCTCCACGTCCTCTCACAAAAAGGGGTCAAGATCGGCTTCGGCCAGTACAGCCGCTTCGGTCTAATCGTCACCCCTCCGGTTTTGCTCATCGTTTTGCTGAGCCTTTTGTAAGGAAATCGGAGCAGGGACTTCAGTCCCGTACAATGAATCTCCATTATATGGTACCATTTTAACGGGGTTGAAGCCCTGCTCCTTAAAAGTGCAGGTTCTTTCACGGCCACAGGGGATATGGAATCAGCAGGCAGATCAGGGGCTGGGACTTCAGTCCCACAGAAAAAAGAAAAACCATCCAAGCTGAAGTGATACGCTATCGCGTTTGTTGGACTGAAGTCCAAGCCCCGGAAGGGATGGAAATACAACCAATAAAAACACAAGGAAACCCCATGAAAAAAGTCCTCGTCATGTGCACCGGCAACAGCTGCCGCAGCATCATCGGTGAAGCCCTCATCAACCATTATCTCGACGGCGTAGAAGCCTACAGCTGCGGTGTTTCCCCCAGCGGTCAGGTCAACCCCAACGCCCGTAAAGTGCTCGAAGCCCACTGCTGCTGGAACGATCGCTACCACTCAAAAAACCTCGAAGCGGTCATCGATATCCCTTTTGATCTCGTCGTGACTGTCTGCGACCATGCCAAAGAGACCTGCCCCATCTTCCCCCGACCCACACCTAAAATTCATGTGGGATTCGAAGATCCTGACGGCAAGCCGTATGCAGCATTTGAGGAGACATTTAGAGAGATTAAGGAGCAGTTACTGCCGCAGGTCGAAAAAGAACTCATCAAAACATCTTGATATATAAGGTAAAAAGGACTACAATTTCACCGTAGTAATGCAACGGATTTCCCGTTGTTATAATTCAACACTATGGAGTGAACCATGTTACTGAACTTTTTCATTGTGATCCTCGTCGTAGGATTTGTGACCGGAGGGATCAAGATTCGGTTTGACCGATTCTTTACGATCCTGATGCTGATGTTTGTGATGCACTATTCGATCCGCGATGCGGTCGATATTTTTCTGTGGGTGCTGATGTTTGGAGCGCTGATGATCCTTCTGGATAATCGGGACAAAATTGCGCAAATGCCCAAGCCGATGAAGACGAAGATGTTTGTGATGATCCCGATCTTTACGCTGATCGCTTCGTTTATCGGTAGCTGGCTGTTTGTCAACGTCTCGGATTCGGTCTTGGTAATCACGCTGGGGATTCTGGCGATATTGCTTGGCGCTCGGCTGGTCTTTATCCACTTCAAGTCGCATGAACTCGAGTACGAAGACGGTTCGCCACTCGTGCAGAAACTCTGCGGACTGCTCGGCCCCTGGATCAGCGGTATCTCTATCGGTTTCATCGGTACTTCTCTCAAGCCGCTCAAGATCGCTTACGCGATCAAACTGGGGAAAATGAACATCAAAAAAGTCTATCTTGGCAACACGATGTCCACCTTTTTTGCCGCGATCTTTACGATTATGTGGCACCATGTACTTGTTCCCGGTCACACGGCGAGCGACTTTTACCAAACCATGCTCATGGGGATGGCTGCGTGGACCGGTATCCACTTTATGTATGAGTTGACCACGCTTTTCTTCAAGCCCCAGTGGCAAAAAGCATTTCAGATCCTTATCGGCATCATCCTGATATTGGTTTCGATCAAAATTTTTGCGTTGGCATAATATTTTTTCCCCATCTTGCAACCCCCATTATCTTCGATGGGGGTTGTTCTCACCTTTGCCTCATTAAGTAAAAATAATAAAAACTAATGGTACATTATCAAAAATTTTCAAAGGATAGATAATGTACAAGCTGATACTTTTGACGTCTGTAGCTGTAACATCGCTTTTTAGCGGTATCTACAACCTCAAACCGATCCACATCACCCCCGACATCACCTGCGTCATTGGTGATTACAATCCGCCGACCAAAGCCAACAAAGGCTTCGTCTCGAATATGTGCTATGTCAATATGGGCGATCGACTCGTGGTGCTTGATGCCGGACCAACGTATCAGTTTGCCAAAGAGTTCCACGCCCTGATGCAAAAGGAGTATCCTAGCAAAAAGGTCACCGACGTGATCCTGACCAACTACCACGACGACCGCATCCAGGGGGCATCGTATTTCAAAGAACTTGGCGCGCGGATCATCGGCCATAAAACGATCAACGACGACATCAAGAAAAACCCCGGCAAGTTTGAGCGGATGAAACATATTTTGTCTCCCGATGTCCTCAAAGGAACCAAAGTGATCCCCGCCGATACCCTCGTGGATGACGGCTACACGATCAAAGGCTCAAAAAAGATGCTCAAGATCCTCAAGCCCAGCGCCGTCTCTGAAGAGCGGAGCGACATTGCAGTCTACAGCCCGGATGACAGTTTCCTGTTTGTCGGGAATATGGTCTTTAATGGCCGGATGCTCAACTACACCAAACACTCCAACGTCGACGGGTGGATAGCGGCTCTTGAGAAACTCGCCAAGCTCAAAGCCAAATACGTTCTCGGCGGTCACGGATCGGAATACGATGCCGACAGTTACAAAAAGTCACTCGAATACCTCAAAATCCTCAAGCACGACGTCAAAGCCGCTTACGACAAAGACATTGAGCGCGAAGAGGTCAAGAAACATGTCCGAGAC
>WFSU01000004.1 GCA_015485845.1 Nitratifractor sp.
CGCTGCCCAACAAGCAGCCCAACACCATTTCGGTACAGTTTTACCTGCTGGCACTGTTGTTTATCCTGTTTGATGTGGAAATTATTTTCATGTTTCCGTGGGCAATCGATTTCAAACTCCTCGGTTGGTTCGGTTTTGCGGAGATGATTCTTTTTATTGTTCTCCTCACCATTGGATTTATTTACGCTTGGAAGAAAGGAGCCCTTGAATGGCACAGCATGAAGTAAACTACGCCTCGACCGGAGGCTTGCCGGTGGCGCTGACCACCGTGGACAAACTGCTCAACTGGGGACGCGCCAACTCTCTTTGGCCGATGACCTACGGACTCGCGTGCTGTGCGATCGAAATGATGGCCACGGGGGCGAGCCGCTTTGACTTTGACCGGATGGGGGTCATCTTCCGTGCCTCTCCGCGTCAGTCGGACGTGTTGATCCTCGCGGGGACACTGAGCAAGAAGCATTCGGAGTTTGCCCGTCGTCTCTACGACCAGATGCCCGATCCCAAATGGGTCATCTCGATGGGAAGCTGCGCCAACACCGGCGGAATGTTCAACACCTACGCCACGGTGCAGGGGGTGGATCGGATTGTCCCAGTGGACATTTATCTTCCCGGCTGCGCCCCGCGTCCTGAGACGTTGCAATATGCAGTCATGATGCTTCAGAAGAAGATCAACCGCCAGTCGGGCAACATGAACAAGAACACCAAGCAGAGGTTTGTCTAATGCGAAAATATACTCCCAAAGATAATGTACAGGGCAAAGCTAAATACACCGACCGCTTCTGGGTCGCTCCGCGTGTGCCGCGTGAGTCGTTTGATGAGGATAGCCATTTCGCTGCTGTGCATAAGGCGATGAACGAAGCGGTTGACGTGTTGGATGCGTACGTGGAGCTGGATCAACTCGTGATCCATATCCGCCCCGAGGACAACATCGCAGCACTCAAAGTCCTTAAAAACAGATGCGATTATGCCATGTGTTCCGAGCTGAGTGCGATCGATTATCTTGCACAGGACGGGGAGTTTGAAATCTTTTATCAGATGCTCAATCTCAAGAAGGCCAAACGCACCCGTATCCTGACGCGTATCAAAGAAAATCAAGCCATTGAGAGCATCGTCCCTCTCTACGCCATGGCCAACTTCGCTGAGCGGGAAATGTACGATATGTTCGGCATTTATGTCAACAACCATTCCTATCTCAAGCGGATCATCATGCCCGATGACTGGGTGGGTCATCCGTTGCGCAAGACGTATCCGCTCCAGGGGGACGAGCACGCCGCCTGGTACGAAGTGGACAAGATCTTCGGCAAAGAGCATCGCGACGTGATCGGCCCGGAAAACCGGGATCCGGGACGCATCGACCGCTACGATTCCCAGCGCTTCTCCCGTGTGGGGTATGAAGTACCGTTTGGTGCCCAGGAGGCTGAGAGTGAGACGGAACAACCGATCGAGTACAGTAAGCAGATACTGGTCGACTATACCACGGGCTCTGAAGTCCTGGATACACGAAAGTAGGAGGGGTTATGCAGCAGCCTAATAAACTGAAACCGTTTTTTGAGAACCTCAATTTCGAGCGGGATGACAACACCATGGTGATCAACTTTGGTCCCCAGCACCCCTCGGCACACGGTCAGCTTCGCCTGATTCTGGAGCTTGAAGGGGAAAAAGTGGTCAAAGCCCACCCCGACATCGGTTATCTCCACCGTGGAGTCGAGAAGATGGCCGAAAACATGATCTACAATGAGTTTCTCCCCACCACGGATCGCCTTGACTACATCGCTTCGACATCAAACAATTACGCGTTTGCTCTTTCGGTCGAGAAATTGATCGGGTTGGAAGTGCCCCGTCGGGCGCAAGTGATCCGGACGATGCTTCTGGAGCTTAACCGAATTATGTCACACCTTTTCTTCCTCGCAACGCACGCACTCGATGTGGGGGCGATGTCGATCTTTTTGTATGCCTTCCGGGAACGGGAGTTTGCGATGGATCTCGTCGAAGATTACTGTGGGGCACGTCTGACCCACTCCGCCGTACGGATTGGGGGGGTTCCCCTTGATCTTCCGGCTGGATGGCTGGAACAGCTCAGTACGTATATCGACAAACTTCCCGAGCAGATCAAACTCTATGAGGATCTTCTGACGGAAAACCGCATTTGGAAAATGCGCCTTGAAGATGTAGGGGTTGTCACACCCGAAGATGCTCTCAGTTGGGGCTGTACCGGTGTCCTGTTGCGTGGATCGGGCATTCAGTACGATGTTCGCAAAGAAGAGCCGTATGAACTCTATGGTGAACTGGACTTTGACATTCCGGTCAGCGATCGCAACGACAGTTATGGCCGTTACCGCCTCTACATGGAGGAGATGAAAGAATCGATCAAAATTCTCCGCCAGCTCATTCCCATGCACCGCAAGAGCGAACCGCAGATCATGGCACACAATCCCAAATACATCTCTGCCCCCAAAGAAGAGATCATGACACAGAACTATGCCCTGATGCAACACTTCGTCCTTGTCACCCAGGGGATGCGCCCGCCCAAAGGAACCGTGTACGCCCCGACCGAATCCCCCAAAGGGGAGTTGGGCTTCTTTATCCGTTCTGAGGGTGAGCCGTATGCGTACCGACTCAAAGTCCGGGCACCCAGCTTTTTCCACACGGGAATTCTGCAACACATCCTCCCCGGTACGTACCTCGCGGACGTGGTTGCCATCATCGGAAACACCAACATCGTCTTCGGCGAAGTTGACCGCTAAAAAGGAGTCCAGATGAAACGATACGATTTACGCCATCTTCATGATGATTTTTACGACCGAATGGTTGAGCTGATCGATACCGGTCTCCGTGCCGAAGAGGTGGGGATCTTCCTTTTTGAAGTGGGAGATTTCTCAGCGATCCAGAAGAGTGCTGATGTGGTCAAAGAACACGGCCATGAGCTGATGAATTCGCTCAAGTTCAACGAAGTGGACTGGACGATCGTCGTCAAGAAAAAGGCTGCCTGATGAGTCACGTGGTTTTCTCGACGTGGCGCGGTGAGCAGATCGACAACCGGGGCAAAGATCCCGAAGCGTATGTCGCATCGGCTTACAGCCTGCCCGAAGAGTATACCGCCGATACCCGATCCAAAGCATTCGTCGGCTGGGACGGTGTCGCGATCTTCGAAGAGGAGATCGATGCCGTACGTCTGGCAACCGAATACGCCGCGCAGTATCAGAAGTATTCTGAAGCGTGCGGACGGTGTGCACCGGGTCGCTGGGGTGGGCGGATACTCTATGACCTTCTGGACAAGATTGCCCGGGGCGAAGGGGAGTTTGCCGATATTGAGCACCTGCAGGAAGTTGCCCGGACGATGATGCTCACTTCCAAATGTGAGATCGGGCGCACCGTCCCCAAACCGATCCTCGACCTGATGGATCACTACAAAGAGCAGTTTGACGCGTGCATCCTCGAGCAGAAACAATCGATCCACTACGAAGCGGACAAAACCTACATTGCCAAAGTAACAGCTCCCTGTACCGATGCCTGCCCTTCTCATGTCGATATCCCGGCATACATCGAAGGGGTACGGGACATGCAGTTTGCCGATTCGCTCCAGGCGACCCGTCAGACGATGCCGCTGGCGCACACCTGCGGTCGTGTCTGTCCCCACCCTTGCGAAACGGCCTGCCGTCGTACCAACCTCGACGAGCCTGTTTCGATCATGGAACTCAAGCGCCTCGGAGCCGACTATGAGACCGATCACGGGCTGGGATATCTTCACCCCATGGAGCCCAAACCGCTGCGCAATGATGGCAAAAAGGTAGCGATTATCGGTGCCGGCCCTGCCGGATTGACCGCTGCATACTACCTGGCACTTGAAGGGATTCAAGTCGATATCTTCGAGGAACTCCCCGTCCTCGGGGGTGAAGTTGCCGTCGGAGTGCCTCAGTATCGTATGCCGATCGAGAAGTACAACAAGGACATTGAGCTGGTCACCTCCATGGAGGCAGTCACGGTACACACCAATCATCGGGTTGATGCCGAACGCCTCAAAGAGATAGATGCCGAATACGATGCCACACTGCTGGCCTTTGGTACCCGCCTCTCCAAAAAGGTGCGTGCCGACAATGAGCGTCCGGAGATCCAGGGATACTGGGGCGCTATTGACATGCTTGACAAAGTGAACCTCTGGACAAAATACAAGATCGGTTCCCCCGCATCTGAAGATCTCAAAGGCAAAACCGTCGTCTGCGTTGGAGGGGGCTTTACTTCGATGGACGTCGTCCGCTGCGCTGTGCGTGAAGGAGCCAAAAAAGTGATCATGCTCTATCGCCGGGATGAAAAGACCATCATTCGCAACACAACGTACGAGGAGTACCACGAAGCGGTCGAAGAAGGGGTGGAGTTTATCTTCCATTCTGCCGTCGAAAAGATCGTGGATGAAAATGATGTCCTTAAAAGCCTCAAAATTAACAAATTTGAACTGGTTCCCGACCCCGATGGCGGGCGGCCCCAGCTGGTCAAGATCGAGGATGGGGACTTTGAAATCGAGACAGACTTTTTGATCCCTGCTGTTTCACAGGCGGCGGATTTGCAACTGCTTCCTGAAGAGTGGGATATCAAGCTTACCAGCTGGAACACCATCCTGACCAATGGTAAAGATTACATGACATCCCGTCCCGGTTTGTTCGGAGCAGGAGACTGTGAGTATGGGCCGATGACGATCGTTAATGCCGTGGGTCAGGCCAAACGAGCCGCTTCGGTTATCAGTCGTTACATTTACGACGGAGAAGTAAGCCTCACCGATGAAGAGATCATGGAAGATCACCTCCAGAAACTCAAAGTATACGACAAAAACGAAACCATTACCGGATGGATGCCCGGTCTTCCGCGTCAGGTGAGCGAAAAGCTCGAGACGGACGAGCGCAGGACCAACAGCAAAGAGGTCAATCTTGGCTTCACCGGTGAAGAGGCGATTGCCGAAGCAGAGCGCTGCATGCGGTGTTATTATATTTCGATGGTGGCGGTGTGATATGAGCGTACGTGAACCTAACAAAACCATTACTGTTACAATCGATGGCCAAGAGTGTCGGGGCGAATGGGGTCAGACGATTCTCCAGGTGGCACGCGCCAACGACATTTACATCCCCACCATGTGCTACCTTTCCAAGGTCGAGCCCATCACCTCCTGTCGGATGTGTGTGGTGGAAGTCGAAAACGTCGAAGGGATGATCCTCTCCTGTCAGGAGAAAGCCGTCGACGGTGCGGTCATCACCACCCATTCGGATGATCTCTATCGCGAGCGGCAGAACATTACCAAACTTTATGATGTCAACCACCCGCTCGAGTGCGGTGTGTGTGACAAAAGCGGGGAGTGCGATCTGCAAGGCAAGACGATAGAATTTGGTGTGGATCAGCAGACGTTCACCGCCCGGGATCAGCACCGTCCGGTACAGGACTGGGGCTTCATTTCCTACGATCCGGCGCTGTGCATCCTCTGCGAAAAGTGCGTCCATGTCTGCAACGAAGTGGTCGGAGACGAAGCCCTCCAGATCAGTGTCGGCGGGTATAAGTCCACCATCATCAACACCAAACTCGACCAGCAATGTGCCGAATGCGGTGAGTGTATGGCGGTCTGCCCCGTCGGTGCCCTGGTGAGTACCGATTTCAAATACACGGCCAACGCCTGGGAGATGACCCGAATCCCGGCCAGTTGTTCCCACTGCTCCAGTGGATGTCAGCTCTATTATGAAGTGAAGCATGAGAGTATTGATAATGCACAGGAAAAGATTTACCGTGTGACCAATGAATCGGAATTCAGCTCATTGTGTGGTGCTGGGCGTTTTGCCTTTGACTATGCCAATCAAGAGGTGATACAGGATGCGACGGCCTTCGATCACGCCATTGCGGCTCTCAAGCAAGCTGATACCATCCGATTCTCAGCGACGATCACCAATGAAGAAGCACTGCTGCTGGAGCAATTCCGTGCTGCCCACGATGTCAAACTGGTGTGCGACGATGCCTATGGGTATCAGCGTTTCCTGAGCGCCTATCGAGAGGTGAGCGGCACCACCCTCTACAGCGCTTCTCTGGATGAGGTAGCCCATTCCCGTGCGATTGTGGTTCTTGGAACCCGTATCTATGACGACAACCCCATGGTCAAGTATCACATGGCAATGGCGAGCAAACGTCATCAGGCACGCATCGCCTATTTCCATCCGATGGAAGATGCCCGTATGCAGAACCTCGTCACCCAATTCGTCAAATACGAAGTGGGGAGTGAAGAGGGTGTGGCGGCTTTGCTGGC
>WFSU01000005.1 GCA_015485845.1 Nitratifractor sp.
CGTAGGGTGTGCAACAGCACACCATGTAACTGGGAGAGGTACATAAATGAAAACAGATTTTGAAGCGTATCCATTTGAAAAGCTCAATCGTCTGCTTGCGGACATTGAACCGCCGGAGGGTACCGAGTCGATCAGTCTGACGATTGGGGAACCGCAGTTTGAGACACCGGCGTTTATCCTTGATGTCCTCAAAGAGCATGCCCACCTGTTCAACAAATACCCTAGGACAGCCGGGGAGCCTTTTCTCCGTCAAGGGATGTTGACGTATCTTGACAAGCGGTTTGGGCTGAAGCTGGATGATGGACAGATCATTCCGACATTTGGGACACGGGAAGTGTTGTTCAACTTTCCACAGTTTCTGCTTGATGGGATTGATAACCCAGTGATGGCCTTTCCCAATCCGTTTTACCAGATCTACGAGGGGGCAGCCAGGGTCAGCGGTGCCCAGGTTGTCTATCTCAACTTGACCGCTGACAACCATTTTCAACCGACAATTGACGAAGGTGAGCTCTCCAAATGCGACCTGGTGATCCTCAACTCCCCTGACAACCCCACAGCGTCAGTGTTGACACGTGAACAGATGGTGGAGTGGGTGCGGTTGGCACTCAAGCACGACTTTATTCTCCTCAACGACGAATGTTATGCCGATCTCTATCTGCACGATCCGATCCCCTCATTGCTAAATGCCTCTATCGAAGCCGGTAACCCTGAGTTTAGGAATATCCTCGTAGTCAACTCCATCTCCAAGCGTTCTTCGGCTCCGGGGCTACGCAGTGGATTCATTGCAGGGGATGCTACTATTCTCGGCCGTTACATGACCTATCGGACGTATGTCGGGTGTGCTGCGCCTTTGCCACTCCAGCATGCCGCATCAGTCGCATGGGCAGATCAGGAACATGTGGAGGGATTCCGTGAAAAATACCGCCGAAATTTCTCCCTCGCCAAAGAAATTCTTGGTACGGTGACTCCCGAAGCAACTTTCTACATTTGGATGAAGGTAGAGGATGAATTGCATTATACGCAAGAACTCTATCGTAGTCACAACATCAAAGTCCTCCCCGGCTCTTTCCTCGGTCGCGAAGGGCAAGGGAGCGGCTATGTTCGGCTGGCTCTGGTTTACGAAGAAGAGACGATGCGCCGGGCACTTGAGACGATCGCACATTTTAACAAGGAGAGAAAATGACCCAAAACACCGAAACCCCCCAGGAGACCCTCAACATTGAGGCATTAAAAAACGATACAGAATTTCAGGACAATGTCCGTCTTCTTGAAAAAGAGATGCAGGAACAAAACTCCATCGCCAAAGGGTACCAGCTTTTGGATATCAAGCTGGCCATGGAGGAGGATGAAGAGACGATCAATGAGATTTTTACCTTCATTGTCAATCGGGCGTTTGACGTCTTGTCGGAGTATCTGACTGAGCACAAAAAGTTCAACCTCGCCGACCCGGAAGAGTACGCCACCGCTCGAGCAATTTATGAGCACGGAATCCAACGTTACAGTGAAAAGGATATGAAGGGAGCCAAAGAGATTTTCCTCGTCCTTCATTACCAGATCGAGGATCCTGAAATTCATGAAGCGATGATCATCCATGCCGCAGCCGTGATGGAGGGGATTGGTTTTGAAACCTTCATTGATGAGTTTGCCGATGTAACCCACCTTGATCCTGAAGATCCCAAAAGCATCTTCATTACCGAATTTGTTCAGCCAAACGATATGATCATGGCGATGTGGGGTCACCACATGGCAGCGGGCAAAAAAGAGCTTGAAGTGCTTGACCAAGATAGTAAAAAATAGGCGTATCCATGAAAATTCATTTTATCGGGATTGGGGGGATCGGATTATCGGCTCTGGCGAAATTTCTCGCGGGGCAAGGGCATACCATAAGCGGCAGTGACATCAAACAAACCGAAATCACCGATGACCTGGCGACCAACTTCGGTGCTAAAATCACCATTCCCCATCACCCCGACGCAGTGGAAGGGGTGGAGAGGGTCATTTACTCGGCCGTCGTGCGCCCCACCAATGTCGAGTATGCGCGTGCCAAAGAATTGGGAATCGAAGTACTCTCCCGCAAAGAGGCACTGAAGTTTATCCTCGAAGAGCAGGAAGTGTATGCCGTCGGTGGCGCACACGGCAAAAGCACCACATCGGCGATGTTGGCGGCTCTGCTACCCCATTCCAATGCCCTCATCGGTGCCATTGCCAAACAATTTGGCTCCAATGTGCGTCACTATGACAACAATCGGGTGGTTTTTGAAGCCGATGAAAGTGACGAAAGTTTCCTCAACTCCCACCCCTATCTGGCCATCGTGACCAACGTCGAGCCTGAGCATATGGAGTACTATGAGTATGATGAAGAACGTTTTTACAATGCTTACCGATCCTTTCTCTCTCTGGCAACGATTCGGGTGATCAATGCCGAAGACCCCTTCCTGAGCTCTCTTGAGATGGATGCGGTGCACCTTTATCCTTCCAAAGATATCACGCAGATTGAGTATGTTTTGGTCGAGGGGGAACCCCACACACGGTTTTCGTTTCGGGATTATGGGACGTTTGAAGTCTTTGGCTTTGGGGAGCACATTGCGCTGGATGCTGCCCTGGCGATCCTTGCCGGACTGGAGATTGGGGTATCGATCGAAAATATCCGTACCCGTCTTTTGGAGTATCGAGGGATCAAGAAGCGGTTTGATGTGATTCAAAATCGGGAAGCGTGTGTCGTCATCGACGATTACGGCCATCACCCCACCGAGATCAAAGCGACGATGAATGCACTCAAAACGTATCGGGATCTTCGAGAATTTCGTACCCTCAATGCCATTTGGCAACCGCACAAATACAGCCGTACCCTCGACAACCTACCCGGATTTGTTGAATGTTTCGATGGCGTGGATGAACTGGTGATCCTCCCCATCTGGGCAGCCGGCGAGATTGAAGTGGATATTGACCTCAAAGGTGCTTTTAGCCGTTATAAGCTTCTTATGGCTGACCGTGTGACCAAAGAGGATGGTATTGTCAAGGTGTTTCGAGACGGGCATGTGATCCGTGAATATGACGAGGGGCTCATTACGGCATTTGGTGCAGGGGATATTACGTATCAGATACGGGGGGAGAGTTGAAAATTAGAAAGTAGAAATTAGAAAGTAAAAATGAGGAGAAACATATTGGATAACAAAGACGCAACAACCCGCTCCCTCATTGACAAGCTGGACTTGACAAGGTATGTCGCGGAGTTTTCCTCCTTTTTTGCCCGAGAGAAGCCCATCGCTATGGAGGGGGATATTCATCAGCATATCCGCTATATCCGGGCACTTGAG
>WFSU01000006.1 GCA_015485845.1 Nitratifractor sp.
CCGCAATATCCCCACCCGGCTGCATCGAGATGATCCGCATCTGATCTTCTTCGTTGACCCAGACGAGGAAGGTTTTGTCGTGGTTGTGGTAGATGCCGCGCCCGGAAGGCCAGTCGCGGTTGAGCCCAGCCGATTCGAGGAATCGATCACCTTCTTTGAACAAAAAGTGATCCTCAATCAGGGATCGTTGCGTCTCGGGAGACATCCCGGTGAGAGGATAGTACGTCCCGGCCAGATCACCCGTAAGCGTCTCCAGTCCGGCAACCACCCGTACCTCCACCTCATCCCGCTGCTCTCGGGTGATGGCCGGCCCAAGCGGAAGATCCGCCACATTGCGCCCGACACGGATACGGGTCGAGAGGATAAACTCCCCCTCCGGATCGGGGTTGGGGGCATTGAGTTTGGCTGGGTCAAGATCGCTCCGGTGCGCATCAGTCGGATGAAACCCATGATACGCCTCGATAATCGGATCGAACAGCGCGGCATAGAGGATGTACGATTCCCCATCCCCGGCATATACCCCGATACTGCTGTCGGGATTTTCAACCCCGGAGCGGATCGCCTGCTCCAAAGTAAAGCCGTTGGAAGTCTGCACCCCCTTGAGAGCATCAAACACCTCCGGAGTCAAAAAACGACACAACATAGACCGACAGTCAGCGGGAAAGGCGGGATAGGTCATCAAAAATCCTTCAAAATAAAAGTACCACCAGTATATCCCCTTTTTCATAAAAGCTTTTCAAAAGAAAAGCAAGCCAAAAATTCTAATTTCTAATTTCTAATTCTAAAGTACCCACCCCTTATACCGTTTCTTCTTGATCCGCGTACGCTCCAGACCTGAAAGTGCCTTGCCCATCACGTCAGCATCAAGTGCCACGTAGCTGATCGTCTCGGCAATGGTGATGTCTCCGATCTGCCCAGCGTCGATCCCGATCCCTTTGCTCAGCGTCCCCACGAGGTCACCGGGGCGGAGTTTGTGACGTTTGCCGCCGTTAATGCAGAGTGTTTCTCGCGTACTGGTCATGCGGTAGCGACTCTCCCTCCAGCCGGTATCGCTCGAACTTTCTATGGCATCAGGGGCGACGGATTGGGCTTTGGCTTTTTCGTACGGTGCCCGCAATGATATGGCTTCCCCCGCTTCCCCCGCCCGGCCGGTGCGGCCGATCCGGTGGATGTAAATCGCCGGATCAGGGGGAAGATCATAGTTGACCACGAGATCGATCCCGGAGATGTCAAGCCCCCGTGAGGCGACATCGGTAGCGACCATGACCCTCCGTGAGCCGTTGCCAAAAGCGATCACCGCCTCCTGCCGCTGCCGCTGATCGAGATCCCCATGCAGCTCCGTCACACTGTGACCGAATCGGGCAAGCTTCTGTGCCAGCGCAATTGTCTCTGCCTTGGTTGTGCAGAAGATCAACAGCGACTCCGGGCAGTGGCGGTCGATGATGTTCCCAAGGGTCTTGTCCTTATCCGACGTTACGACGATCGACTCACGGATCTGCACCGGAGAGTCGGTCTCGACCGCGATCGTAAGTGGGTCACGCAGCAGCGTCGTGCGCAACCTCTCCACCCCCTCAGGAAACGTCGCGGAAAACAAAAGCGTCTGCCGTGCACCGGGTGTCTCACGGGCGATACGGCCAATGTCATCCGCAAATCCCATCTCCAGCATCCGGTCGGCCTCGTCAAGCACCAACCGCCTGACAGACGAAAGATCCAGCGTCCCCTTACCAAGGTGGTCCATCAGTCGCCCCGGCGTCCCGATGACGATCTGTACCCCGCGCGCGATCGTCTCGGCCTGCCCCCGCAGCGGCACACCGCCGTAGAGGGTCACGATCTTGAGATTGGGTCGATACGCCGCCACGGATCGCAACTGCGTTGCAATTTGCTCCGCCAACTCCCGCGTCGGGGTGATGATCAGCGTCTCCGGCTCACGCACTTCCATTCGTGCTGCCACGATGCACCCGATCCCAAACGCCAACGTCTTCCCCGACCCTGTCTGCGACTGCGCCACTACATCCTGCCCCTCAAGGATCGGCTCAATCGCCTGAGCTTGGATGGGAGTCATCGTAGTAAATCCGAGTGTCGCAAGACGGGCGATGAGTTCGGGCGGGAGGGTTTTGATGTCAGAGAATGGAGGCATGGTGGTTTCTTTTGGGGGAATTATAGCGCAATTTGGATCGGTGGGGTTGGGGTTTTAATCCCGATACCGTTTAAACACCTCCGAAAAATCAACCTCAACCTTGCAAGCCGTATCCTCAAACCTATAGGTCTCCTGCGCAAACACCCCCTCTTTGTCGTATGCTTTTCCATCGAGTCGGTAGACTTTGGCAATTAAATCTTCGGGGTACACTATCACATAATATGTGACTTTTTCGGCTTCGTAAAGGGAGAATTTAATCTTCTCATCCCGGGAGGCGGTCGAGGGGCTGATCACTTCGACGATGATCTCAGGGGCTTTGGTGAGATAGGCTTCGTTCGTTTCGCCACAGGTAAGTACGACATCGGGACGGAGTACCGTATCGTCGCTGAGTTTATAATCCACTTCGCCGAGGACTTCGCACTCAGGGCATCCATCGATTTGATTTCCAAGTACACGGGCAAGAGTATACGCCAAATTTTGATGGGTGCGCATCGGGGCAGGAGCCATTGCATACGCAATCCCATCGATCAATTCCCAATCCCCTTCCCACCGAACATAATCCTCATACGTATAGGAAGGCAAATCTTCCATCCGCAAAGCACCCATCACCGCTCCTTGTATTTTTTGTACGGTGATATTATAACATAATTCCAACCGTGAAAGTCTACCCGCTACCCGCTACTCTCTACCCGCTCACAACTCACAGCAACCTTTCGCTAAAATACCTCCCATTCAAAGGGTCATTTCCCGCCCTCAACTCATTTGTTCAAGGA
>WFSU01000007.1 GCA_015485845.1 Nitratifractor sp.
GCTGCCGCTGAAGAACCTTTTGGTAGCGTGGCAGGCTGGAGCTGGCGAGAAAGTACAATCCTGCGCCCACGGCAATAATCGTCAACCATGTCAAGTGTGCCTGACTGACCGAGTAAATCAAGAGCAGCATCAGTGTCAACTCCAGGATCAAATAAAAGGTCGGCATCACCGCTCCCTGTGCATAACGGCGCTCGACAAAGTCCTCCTGTCGGGCTCTGGACGCTTCGATGCGTACCGCGCCTATTGACGATTGCTGCCGATTATGCATATGTCTGTAAAGCTGGCTTTCGTGGTAAGTTGTCATGATTTTCCCCAGATTTTGATTTAATATTTTTTAGTATACATATATCTTTCTTAAAATAAAATCAAGCCTTTTCAGTTGTTTTATCCGCTCTGAGGTCGTAGAAACTGTCCAAATCACCTCCTCGATCCCAAATTCGCGTGTATATTCGGTGATACTCAGCTTCTTCAGATGATACAGAGTGGACTCAATATGGGAATAGGCCGTGATAAACTGTATTGTCTCACGCTTCTGCCAGGGGATAAGCTCAGCCACAGAGACCACCGCTTTGGCCGCGCCTCCATACGCCCGCACCATCCCGCCGGTTCCGAGTTTGGTACCGCCAAAATAGCGAACAGTGAGCAGAGCAACATTGATCAGGTCATTCCCACGCAGCACATTGAGCGTCGGCACCCCCGCCACCCCTCGCGGCTCCCCGTCATCACTGCTGTTTTCGACGATCTGATCCTGCGCATTGAGCTCTCGGGTCGCGTAGACGATATGAGAGGCTTTGGGGTGCTCACCCTTGAGCTGCTCTCTCAGTGTGGCAAAGTCGGCAATGGGGACGAGATGCGCGATAAATTTGGAACGGTTGGCCTCGTAGGTGGCCGTGGCAGGCTTGTGGAGGGTTTGCTTGGCAAGCGTCTCGTGGGATTTTTGAGAGGTCATTTTGCGCCCACCCTCTCTGCCCAATAGTTTGGCTTACGATGCAAGCTGGCAACCGCGACAACGAGCACCGTGTCTTCTCGTATCTGATAGATTATGCCGTAAGGGAATGTTTTTACCAGACATCTTCGTGTGTTTTTCGATACTTTGCTCCATCCCTTCGGATAGGTTTTGATGAGCGTGAGAGCATGATAGACTTCCTGAACAAATCGAAACCCCAAACCATTCTGCTGATATTCATATACTCAAAGGCATCATCCAGCTCCTGCTGAGCCAAATCTAAAAAATCTACTTTGACCATAGATTATCGTCGCCGGTACTTTGAAAAAACATCGTCCTCATTGACGACAGACAGCATCCCTCTCTCATAGGCCTCAATCCGATCTTCGGCTTCTTGTGCCCAAATGGTATCTACCTGTCCATCGAAAAGATTCAGAGAGTTCAAAATCTTATCGACAAGCTGAAGTTTTTCCACCGGCTTCAAGGGAGAGATTTCATCCAATATATGCTCTACAGCTACCATCCAAAACTCCTTTCTCTTGCCAATGCGACAATGGTGATTGTTAAAAATTCTATCCTAACTTTCCAAAACGTGGCTTAAATAATCCCTACCCAAAATACTCCCGACCCATCTTCAGCACCGCCGTCAAAATACTCTCATCCCCTACCCCGAGCAATACACCCCGGACGGTCTCGCACTCGGCGCGGGAGATGGTGCCTCCGTGGGCGGCTTCGTTGCGGATCGATTGGAAGGTGGTGATGGCGTCCTTGAGTCGGTAGGCGATGAGAGTCAGCAGGGCACTGTGGCGGCGGCGATCGCTATAGAGGGCGCTGAAGGCCTCATAAATCGGCCGCTGGGAGAGGAGGTATTTTTGGGTGCCCATGTTGGGTTTGTGGCGGAGGTAGTCGTAGAGGGTATAATCCATCCCCTGCACACGGTACGGGAGAGTTTCGAGTGCAGCATCGTAGCCCATCAACTCTCCAAAGAGGTTGCGTAGGAAGTAGTAGATTTCGTTTTCGAAGGCTTTGGCATAGAGGATAGTGATGGCGGCGAAGTCATACGTGGCATTGCCCTTGTGGGCGGCATACTGCACTTCGGCTTCGATGATGGCATCGAGAGAGTCGGGGTGGATCCGGTAGAGGAGCGACCCAAAAACATAATGGCGCAGATCACGCTGGATCGTGGTGTACTGGCTGCTGCGAAACACACGGGTGAAGTGCCGCACACCGTCGGCATACTCCTCGAAGTAGTCGAGGGGAACCTTCTGGCGCACTTCGAGGGGGTAGTCGTAGCGGTTGCCATAGAGGGCGTAGGTGTGGTCGCCGTAGTTGGGGGTGGTCAGTCCCACCAGCACCCGATCCCGCACATACTCGAAATCCCCCCGTGCGATCTCCCGGATGTCAGTGACGACAAACCACCGCTCCACGTCGAGCTGCCCATAGTACGCCGGTACCTCCACCCC
>WFSU01000008.1 GCA_015485845.1 Nitratifractor sp.
ATCGCCGTCGATGCGACCAACAAAGACACCCGGGACGGCTACGAGCGGGAATGGCCGGGGGACACCCTCTGTACTCCGTCTATGCTTGAGCGTTTACAGGAGAAGGGGGTCATTGATATTGACGAAGCGTTTATCCGGAAGTGGGGGTTGGTGTAGATTGATGGATGGTGGATAGATTATGGTTGATGGTGTAGCAATATGGGGCTGGAACTTCAGTCCCACATGTTGGGTGCGTGACGGGTAGAAAATACGCTGTCGCGTTTGTTGGACTGAAGTCCAAGCCCCTGAGCAAATGCTACACTTTATTGCGTAACGCATAACTCGTAACGCGTAATGCGGATATTTTCAGTATGGCTCAAGCTTTCAAGCGCTATAATTTCCATGCAAATAAAAATTATCCACAAGGAAACACCATGATCGTTACCAATAAAGCTCCAGACTTCACCGCTACCGCTGTCCTCGCCGACGGCTCTATCGTCGAGGATTTCAACCTCTACGACAACCTCGGTGCCAACGGTGCCGTACTCTTCTTCTATCCGCTCGACTTCACCTTCGTCTGCCCCTCAGAGATCATCGCATTTTCACACCGCTATGATGAGTTCCAGAAACGTGGCATCAACGTCATCGGCTGCTCCATCGACAGCCAGTACAGCCACTACGCCTGGCGTGAAACTGCTATCAATGACGGCGGAATCGGCCGGATCAACTTCCCCCTCGTGGCCGACCTCAACAAGCAGATCGCCCGTGATTACGATGTCCTCCTCAACGACTCCGTTGCGTTGCGCGGCTCGTTCTTGATCGACAAAGACGGTACTGTACGCCACGCGGTCATCAATGACCTGCCTCTGGGACGTAATGAAGATGAGATGCTCCGAATGGTCGATGCAATGATCTTCACCAATGAGCATGGCGAAGTATGTCCTGCCGGATGGCAGCCAGGTGATGAAGGTATGCAGGCCAGCACCGAAGGCGTCGCTGATTACCTCGCCAAGCACGCTGAGGAGCTCTAAGGCCTCCCGGCCTTGGGAAAAACCCATGACCTCCTTTGCCCAACTCCTCAAGGAGCACGAGCTCAAAGCAACCTTCCAGCGGATGACCATCCTCGCGGTGATCGAGCGGGAAGGGCACCTGAACGTGGATGAAATCTACGCACAGGTGCTTGAGGCGCATCCCACCCTTTCACTGGCCACGGTGTACAAAAACATCATCACCATGGTCGAGCGGGGTGTCCTCGTCGAAGTCCCCATCTCCGGACACAAGTCCAAATATGAGATACGCAAGCACGAGCACGTCCATCTGATCTGCCACCAATGTGGCGCCGTGATGGATCAAGCGATCGACGATGTGCTGATCGAAGATACGCTGACGATCGCGAGACACAGCGCCTTTGCCCTCGAAAACCGCCAGGTGAATCTCTACGGAGTCTGTGCCGGCTGTCAGGAAGGGAAAGCATCCGCGTAAACCGTCCACGAATTTTACGGTTGTTTGGTGTTGTCCCCCGACAACACCAAACATACGCACAATATGACAGGTTCAAATAAGTCAATAAAGTTTGTTGTACCTTTTGGTGTTGTCGGGGGACGACCGAAGGAAGTGCCTGTGGTGCAACACCCTACGCGAACACACCAAAATCAAATGTTTAATGGGTACAATAATACACACAATCACGAAAGGATAAACAAAATGGATGAAAACAAAGTTCTCGAAGCCATGACCCAATCCGGTGAACCGATGAAAACCGGCGATATCGCCAAAGTGCTCGGCGTCGAATCCAAGGTCGTCTCAGCCGCGATCAAAAAACTCAAAGCTGCTGGAAAAGTCGACTCGCCGAAACGATGCTATTACCAGGCCAAACCATAAATACTTCTGCTCTACCATGACCCCACGCCGCCACCGCCGCCACCGCCACCGGAAAAGCCACCCCCACCGCTGAATCCTCCACTCTCAGATGGGGGTGGGGTTGTTTGGCTCACGACACTTTTGTGGAAAGTATTCATACGGTGGATATCCCCGTAATACCAACCCGGTTGCGGAACATCCAGTGAATCGTAAAAAGAGAGCCAGTGTTTATTGAGACCGAACAGTACGGCGTAGGGTAGTCCCCGGTCGAGATAACTCGGGTCTTTTTTCAGGAAACGGCGGATACGATCCTGCTCGACATGCTTCATGAAATCCCGGTAGCCAAGCAGATAACGGTACGTCTCCAGCCCCTTTGGCGTAAACATTCCAATCTTCCGATAGAAATAATACACACCGATCACAAGCAAGGGGAGCAGAATCATGGGTGAGTAGAGGAGGGCGGAAACGTTGTGGCTCTCCATGAAAAATCCGGAAAATCCAGCCAAGCTCCCTAAAAGCCAGAACACGGAGAAGAAGATACCGGAATAGGCACGGCTGCGCACAGACGTCAGGAGAATATATCCTCCCACTCCGATAAAGACCGTACCCATCACCGTCAATAATACCGGCTCAAATCCAAGAAGTTTGAACGTACTCACGATTGCCAGCAGGATCAAAACAGCCGCAACTCCACCCACAGTCATGAGAAACCGGGTACGGGTTTGTTTGGGGTTGGCACGCATTTGTCCGGACGAGACGCTCCAACTATAAAGCATCTCGTTCAGCGTGTCCAAGTCCCGATTGACCCGTTCGGCACGGGCGGCATCCTGAGTCTTGACGACGTACGTATCTTTGTTTTTAAACAGTACCTGGTTGAGGAGGTAGAGCTGATCGGGGGTGAGGGTATCATCGGTCGCCGTGGGTTTATCCGTACGACGGATGATCGGGTTGGCATCGTCATCGGGTTGGTGTACTTCGAGATACCCCAGTGTTCCCAGCTCCAGGATTGCCGCAGAGAAATCCTCCTTGTCCGCAAACTTGTCGAGGATCAGTCCAGACTCGAGGAGGCTCAGCCCTTTGGGGGGATAGTATTGCGGGGCAATTGATCCGGCACGATCTTCGGCACCGAAGCGTTTGGCGTAATTCCAGAGCCAGAGGAAGAATACGACCAGCGCTCCCCAGTGCCAGCGCCCGAGCAACTGATCCGCCGCCGTTGCCTTCAGCGCATCAGCACGCTGCCCGAGAAGCCCTTCGGGGTAATTGGCTTCGACGGTCAGTGCCTCATGGGGAGCCAGATCGTGCACCTCAAACCGGACATGGTGGTCATCAATCCATCGGTAACCCGCCCGGGAATCGGTCGAGCCGTACGTGCCGGTATACACCTTGATCCGAACGACATCCCGACTCAGGGCAGGGGGGAGGATCAGATCAGCCACGGCATGCTCAGTGGGAACATTGGAGCCTGCCCCTACAGCATTCCAGCGGATTGCCTCCATCCCAGAGAGAGAGGAAGGATAGACCCCACGCTGAGCATCGTAGGTGAGAGTATAGGTATGCAGACCCGTGATGGTTTTATTCGGGTCACCGATACGGTAACGCACCATTTCCCCACCGGTTTGAGAGTCGATCGTGCTGCGCTGGAACGGGACGGGTTTCCCGGCAAGCTGCACCGTGAAGTTTGACAGCCCGACGGGGACTTTCGGTGCATAGGGGGAGACCTTGACCGTCAGCGGGATATCCCGGAAGATCCCGTGCCGCTGGAGCGAACCGAAATCGTAGGCGATCACCTCCTCCACATGTAGCGACCCGGAGGGGTGCACCGTGACAGTGGTATGGTACTCACGGATCGATTCGGCCGAGGCACTCAAGGTGAGGAGAAGTACCCACGATACAATCAGCCGTACCATATCAATACCCACTCTCGTCTCAGCTCAGATCAACTTCAGGCATCTTCCGAGCCGCTTCAGCTTCACTCTCATCGAGTTCGAAATAGTCGCGGGGGGTGAAGTGGTATTTGTTGGCAATCAGCACATCCGGGAAGGATTTGAGCTTGGCATTGTAGTCCCGTACGATGGCGTTGTAGTAACGACGGGAATTTTGAATCGCATCTTCGATACCACTGAGTTCTGCCTGGAGATTGAGAAACTGCGAATCGGCTTTGAGATCGGGGTACGCTTCGGCGAGGGCAAAGAGTTTGCCCAATGATGCCCCCAGCACGCTCTCAGCCGCA
>WFSU01000009.1 GCA_015485845.1 Nitratifractor sp.
ATCTTATCTTAACTATATATTCACCATATTCAGTCACAACTCCACCACCCTCTCAAACATCTCCTTAATCTCACTCTCATGCGAGATCAGAAATATCTGCCGATACTGCTCTTTGATGGTATGAAACGCCTCCATAATCTCAAAACGCCGCTCTTCATCTTGACTTCCGAACACCTCATCAAACGCTAAGAAACCTACCCCGCCACTACCGCTAAGTTCACTCAGTGTTTTGGAGATGGCGATACGTAGTACAAGATTGGCAAGGTCTATCTCTCCGCCGGAGAAACGCTCTATGGGGTAACGCACACCGTCATCGTAGATGAAAAAGTCGAACTCGTCGCTTACTTCGATGAGCTGGTACTTGCCTCGGGTGATGGCAGCGTACATCTCGGAGGCAAGCTGGCTGATGCGTGGGGAAATCTGGGAGTTGATCTTGTTTTTGAACTCACCCATGAAAACTTTGAGCTTCTCGTAGTCGTTTTTGTCATCAAGCTTGGCTTGCAACTGTTTTTTCTGCGCTTCATTTCTACTGAGTTTGCTTTTGAGTGTGTTTATCTCACCCATAACCTTTTGCGTCTGCACCCTTTTGTCTGAGAGTTCCGACTGTATGGCACTCTTGGCTTTGAGTACATCATCGTACAGTTTCTCTTGATTCTGATGCTCTTTGGCATCATAACTATGCTCTGCTATGGCTTTCTCTTGTTTTTTGATACCCTCTTGGCTCTTGACAATGCTTGCCTCTATGCCTTTTAAGTCACTTTCAAGTGCCGGTATCTGTGCAATGAGCGTTTCAAGCCCCAGCAATTCTTTGTACTTGGGCTCCAGCGTCACTTTTTTCGCAAGCGCCTCACTGTGTGCCTTTTCATCATACTTTACATCTTTCAACGCTTCAAGTGCCTGCTTATTGCTCAAACCTTTTGCAGTAATATTTTTGAACTCTTCCTCTTTTGTAGCCAGTGTTCTTTCATCCGCTTCAAGTACACGCAGGTCTCCACTGAGCTTTTGCAAAAGCTGTTCTATCTTGGTTTTAATCTCTTGCTCTTTGCCTTTAGCCTCTAAAACCGTTTTAAGTTCAGCCTCTCTCTTGGCTATCTCATCATTATGTAATTTTACAATGGTAGCTTTGAGTGAAGCAATGACATTGTCGTACTCATCGAGCAGCGGACGCGTACAGGTAGGACAGTTGGAGCCTTTTCCTATGGATTCTATCTTGGCTACCTGCTCGTTGGTATGTTCTATCTGCCCGTTGTATTTGGCTATCTCCTGTTTGAGTCTTGTCTCCTCTGACTCTATCTTGGCAAGTCTATGTACTGAGGCTTGTAGCAGTTCATTTTGTTTGGTCTGTTCTTTCAAAAATTGTGGTTTGGCTTCAAGTTTTTTCTTGAGAATTAATATCTCTTTCTTATCATCTTCATACTGTTGACGTAGTAGGACTTGTGCTTTCTCTAAACCCTCTTTTTCTAAAAACAATTCTTTCTGTTTTTGTAAGTTGTTTATACTTACTTCAAGCGCCTTGTACTCACCTATGAGAGGCTTCTCTTTTTCATACTGCACCGCTTTCTGCTGCAACTCCTTCAGCCTCTTCTGTCCTTTGAGAAGATTGGATTTTTGGTTTTCCAACCCTTTTTTGAGCAAAGCAAGATCAGAGCCCAATTTGGTAAATTCATCTTTGCGCTTTTGAAGTGTTTTGAGTACCTTGTCCTGTGCTTCAAGCTCACTGCTCTTGGCTTTAAACTTTTTCTCTATCTCAGCTACCTCTTTTTGAAGGCTTTCGAGCACTTTTGCTTGACGCGCTTTCTCTTCTTCAAACTGTTTAACATCTTCTTCAGAGAGCAGTACCCCACTGACAGCCTCTATCTCATTTTTCAAGACTCTGAGCTTCATCTTGATATCGGTCTCTATCTTGTCTATTTTCTCCAAGCCAAGCAGCTTACGGATGATTTTCTTACGATCTTCATTTTTAAGTCCGCTCAGGGCTGTAAGCTCTTTTTGTGAAGCAAAGACAGTATGCATGAACGCTTCTTTGTTCATGCCGATACGCTTAATGACTTCTGATGTAACCCCTTTGGCAGACTCTGCGATAAGTCTGTCGTCGCCATCGTAGAGATGGGCTTTGGCAGTGAGACTCTTACCACGCATCTCCCGTACGACCTTGTACTCCTTACCCTCTATCTCAAATACCAGCGTAACAATAACAGGTTCTTTCTCTCCTGCTTTGGCATTACGGATAGTCTCTTTCTCTCCACGTACATCGCCATAAAGCGCAAAAGTAATAGCATCGAAGATAGTCGATTTACCAGAACCGTTACGACCGATGATACCCGTTAGTCCTTCTGCAAATTCAAGGGTATAGTCCTGATACTTTTTGTAGTTTTGCATATGCAGGCTAGTGAGTATCATCATCACCCTCCTCATAGTGTGCAAAGAGTGCTTTGGCTTTCTCACTCAGACGCTTCTGCTCTGTCTCATCGGTAACAGACTCTTTGATGTGTGAGATGAAGTACGCCTCCAGAGAAATGGACTCTATGTTCCCCTCTATCTGCTCGCCTTCAACTGCTTTAAACTCCCGCTTGACCTTGACATGCAGTGCTTCTTCAAAGAGTGTGTTGATGGCTTTGTTGGTGATGTCTATGGAACTCGATGCAGTTAAGTTGTAAAGTTTTACCTCTACCAAGGCATTTTGTATCTCTGAAAGATCAAGTGCAGCAAGTTCTTCTTCATACCTCTCTGCATCGATACTAAAACTAAGTGACTTACGCAAAGGGATAGTATGATGCGTTACAGTAACAGCATCGCCCAGTTCCAAAAGCACATACCCCTTGTCATCTCGTTTGTCTGCACTGCTGGTGCGTTCAGTAGAGCCTGCATAGTAGACATTGGGGTGTTTACCTACAGCACCAAAGCCGTGCCAGTGTCCCAGAGCCACATAGTCCATTTTCTCAAAAATATCTTCACGTTCTTTGGGATAGACCCATTCGCCGAACTCGTGCATCAGATAGTGCGCCCCGACCGAGCAGTGCATCATCAGAATGTTTTTCTTTTTGGGGTCTATATTTGCTTCTATTCTGTTCAGTTCATCAGGAATAATGCGTTCATTGTTGATATGGGGCAGGGCGTGAAAGACAACATTATCGAAGATGACCGGCTCATAGCGCTGGCGGAAAACGGCATGGACATTGTCGAGTGTCTCAAGGGCTTCAAGGATGGGTGAAGAGGTGGAAGTACGTGGGGTGGAGTGGTTTCCGGCGATGATGACAAAAGGGATCGCCGCCGATTCCAGGCGCTTGAGCTGCGTCAGGGCGAAGGTGATGGCACGGTTGCTCGGACTGGCGCGGTGGAAGAGGTCGCCCGTGTGGATGACATAGTTGGGTCTGGTTTCAATGATGGCGTCGATAACATCGGCAAAGGCTTTGTAGAAGTCCGCTTCGCGCTGATTGACCCCCTCCTCGTCGCTGACATCGAGATCGCTTAAACCGAGATGGGTGTCGGAAAAGTGGATGATCTTCACATGAATCCCCAAGAGTAATTTGTCTATTTTATCCTTATTTAACTAAACATAGTATTTAATTTACACATATTTAAACTTTTGATAACTCGGGGATCTTTTATCATATATAACATTCCCAATTATACCAAAATACCTCACACCCTCACCTCCTAATACCCGCGAGTGCCACCAACTCTCTCAACCAACCCCATCTTCTTCAACTTCGCCACATTCTCCTCCACCTTCCGCTTGGTAATCCCCACGATCTCAGCCAATATGGCTGCACTCACTTTTGGATTGGCTTTCATACTGTTGATGATGGCTTGTTGATTGTCAGTAAGATTATCGAATATATTACCGACATTCTCTATCGCTTCCAAGATACGCACCAGCATAAACTCAATAAACTTCATGGTAAGCTTCCTAATGGTCACGGATAATGCTTTCTGCAGGGAGCAGTATGCCAAAGATATACGCCACAGCCAATTGGGCTGCCAATGGCACAAGGAGGAATATTCCCATCAGCTCAGGAACTTTGGAGCTTTGTCCGGCAGGAGCCGATCCTCTATGATACCTTTTCAAGTGTTATACGGTAAAATGGCTCTCATTGACTACAAAATGGGGAAATGACAAATGAAAACGATGGGAAAACAGTGGATCGGTGCAGGAATCCTGCTGATCAGTACGTATCTTGGAGCCGCGACCCTCGACTGGGGAACAGTGGGGTGGACACCGGACGGAAATTTGAGCCAGAATTATACAGATGTCAACGGATCCGATATCAATATCACGATTCGTGTGACGGGCAATACTGACCAATTAATCTCTTCGACTCCGAAACTTGATGACCATGGTGGAGGATTGACCAACAAACATCTTGAATTGATAACCGATTTTGATGCCGGGGATAAAAATGTCACCCTCACCCTCACCTTTTCCCAGCCGGTCAAGTTGAGTGGACTCACATGGAGGGACATCGATTACCGTGCACCGGGAGATACCGGAGTCGGAGGATACGATGACAAAGTGAGTGTCCACGCTGTCGACAGTACGGGTTCCGTGATCGTTCCACATGTTCAAGCCCTTGGCAATGCTCTTGAAAGTTTGGAAGCTGGAGAATACGAATCCGATGACACCGGGGGATACACTCCGGAAGATGCCAATGCAACCGTTACCGTCGATTCCAACGAAACTTATGTGACAAGTTTGACGTTCGTTTATACAAACGGCGATACACAGACCTCAAGTGACAATCCTGATGCCCAGGTAATCTGGTTCGACAATTTCACCTTCGAAGCCAAGGATACGGATGGAGACGGTGTCCCGGATTTCAAGGATATTGATGATGACAACGACGGCATCATCGATACCGATGAGAGTGATAACGATGCCGATGGGGACGGAGTAATCGACCGTCTCGATCTCGACTCGGACAATGACGGTATCCCCGACATCATCGAAGCCGGAGGCGAAGATACGGATCATGACGGGCACGTCGACTACCCCACATCGGGAGACCCGACCAGCATGACCGATATCGACGGAGACGGACTGGACGATGCAGTGGATGGCGATCAGGGAGGAACGGCACTGACCCCTCCTGACACCGATCATGACGGGAAAAAAGACCCTCTGGACATCGATACCGACGGCGACGGAATCGTCGACAACATCGAAGCCCAGACGACGACCGGCTATACCGCACCCGCCGGAAGCGATGGCGACGGCGATGGACTGGATGATGCCTACGATGAAGACAACGAAAGCACCTCCGGTATCGGCGGAGGTACCGGCACCGCACTCACTCCAGTCGATACCAACGGCGACACGACCCCTGATTACCGTGATACCAACAGCGACTACGATTCGGGACTGGATCGGGATCACGACAGCGATGCACTCGAGGCGTGGGACGCCGACAACGACGGTACAGCCAACACCGTCCCTGCTAATGCTGATGCAGACAGTGACGGCCTCGATGATGCCTACGATACCAACGACACCCAATGGAATCCGACCAACGGGCAAATTCCCACCGACTTCCCCGACCTTGACAATCCGGGAGGGGATCGGGACTGGCGGGAGATGATCGACCATGCTCCCGATGCCGTCGATGATGCATTCACCACTGACGAAGACACCCCTCTCTCCGGTCGTCTCGACACCAATGACACTACAGGGGACGGTACCAACAACTGGGCGAAACGAACCGATCCCGCTCACGGTACCGTCACGGTCGATGCCAACGGAAGCTTTACCTATACCCCTGAAACAAACTATCACGGCAGCGACAGCTTTATCTATGCCCTCACCGATGAAGATGGTGACGAAGAGAATGCTACCGTCACCCTGACCATCATTTCGGTCGACGATGTTCCCATCGCCGTCAATGATACATTCACGATCGACGAGGATACTCCCCTCTCCGGTTGTCTCGGCGTCAATGACACCGTCGGCGACGGCAACAATACCTGGACCAGAACCGCCGATCCGGCACACGGTACCCTCACCCTTCAATCCGACGGCAACTTCACCTATACACCGGCGACCAATTACAACGGAACTGATCATTTCTCGTATCGACTAACCGATGAAGACGGCCAATCCCAATCCAGTATAGCCACCGTCACCCTCACCATTCGATCCGTTAATGACCGTCCCCATGCGGCAGACGACAGCGCCATTACCGACGAGGATACCCCGATCGAGATCAACGTCATTGCCAACGATTCCGATGTCGACGGTACCGTCGACACCACATCCGTCACGGTGACCCGCCCACCGATCCATGGTGCCCTCAGCGTCCATCCAGGCACGGGAAAGATCACCTACACCCCCTCGGCAGACTACCACGGATCGGACCGTTTCAGCTATACGGTCAAAGATTATGAAGGGGCGATATCCAACGAAGCGACGGTCACCCTCACCGTCAACAGTATCCCCGATGCTCCCCGCGCCTCCGACGACAGTGCCACCATCGACCCCAACACCACTGTCTCCATTCATGTCCTCGACAACGACACCGACCCCGAAGGAAACACCCTCACCATCTCCGCTACCGGTGCCCCTTCGCACGGAAGCATCACCGTCCTCGACAACGGGATCATCACCTACACACCCGACACCGACTACGCCGGCAACGATACCTTCACCTACACCGTCAGCAACGGACACGGGGGAACCGATACCGCCGAGGTACATATTGTCATCAAATATCCTTCCGATACGGGCTCCGGTGACGGCATTGATACGCTGAATGTTCCCGGTACAGTGTTAATGGTTTTGATGATGCTGCTTGTCGGTGTGATGCGCCTGCAACGAACGGTTGAAGCATAGCAAACGGTTCACTTTGTCATCAAGAGAAAGTGAATCCCGACATGGGGAATTTTACTGTGCACATGCCACAGCCAATCTGGCTGCCAACCGTGCATTGTTATAAACCAGCTCAATATTGGAACGCAGAGAATCCCCTCCCGTCAGCTCCTTGACCTTCGCCAGCAAAAACGGGGTGCTCTCTTTTCCGGTGATGCCCAGCCTGTCTGCTTCTTCCAAGGCTCTCTCTATCGCATTATTGATCGTATCAAAATCCATTTCGAACGCTTTGGGGACAGGATTGGCGACGACGACACCGCCGTGCAGGCCCAGATCCCACTTGGCCTTGAGGGCTGCGGCGAGCGCTTCGGGGGTCTCGACGGTGTAGTCGACACCGTGTCCGCTCTTTCGGGTATAAAAGGCTGGCAACTCTTCGGTCTGGTACCCGACCACCGGCACACCCTTGGTCTCGAGATACTCCAGTGTCAGGGGGATATCGAGGATCGACTTGATCCCCGCACACACCACCGCCACATCCGTCCTTCCCAACTCTTCCAAATCGGCAGAGATATCGAAGGAACGCTCTGCCCCCCGGTGTACCCCTCCAATCCCGCCGGTGGCGAATATCCTGATCCCGGCCAGATAGGCGATGATCATGGTGGAGGCCACCGTCGTAGCACCGTCGAGTTGGTTGGCGATGACGAAAGGGATGTCTCTGCGGCTTGTCTTGACGACATCTTGACCCGCTTTGCCCAGCATGTCGATTTCTTCGTCTGTCAATCCGACCTTGAGCCTCCCCTGAACGATGGCGATCGTCGCAGGTGTCGCCCCACCTTCTCGGACGATCTCCTCGACCGTGAGCGCAGTCTCTACGTTTTTCGGATACGGCATCCCATGGGAGATGATCGTGGACTCCAGTGCTACGACCGGTTTGCCCTGATCGAGTGCTTCTTGCACCTCGTTACTGATATCGACATATTGTTCGTAGGCCTGCATTGTGTTTCCTTCTGCTCTATAATTTTTGGTAAGTAAACGCTATATCTTTTATCATCGCTTCAACAGCATGTGATGAAATATCGGGGTTGATGGTATCCTCCGAGAGTATCGCCATGAGTGAAGCACCCATGGCGAATCGGACAGCATCTGCTTCCCCCTTCTCTTCGCACAAGCCATACACCAGGCCCGCCGCGAAAGCATCGCCTGCACCTGTAGCACTGACCATCTCAACAGGTGAAGGGGTAATGATCCCCTCTTCGTCGCGTGTTTTATAATACACCCCCTCAGCTCCCATCGTGATAAAACTATACTGAACACCTTGGTCGAGAAAGTATCTGCCCGCTTTTTGCAGATCCTTCTCTGTGTCTATAGCGATACCCAACAAGACCTCTGCTTCGAGTTTGTTGGTCTTGATCGCATGAAAATGCCCCAGCAAGTGCTTTGCTTTTACCGCTTTGCTGGCAGAGACAGTATCCAGGACAAAGGGGACATCATAGTGCGTCACGAGATACTCCAGAACATCCGGGAGATTGGTATCGACGACACAAAAGCGTGCATTGTTGATGATCTCTGCATGCTGTTGTATATACGCAATATCCAACCTGTTCAGAATATCCATGTGAGCAATCCCCACATGCATATCCCGTGTCTCATCCAGCACAGACAGATAGGTCGATGTGGGCTCATCGACGATCAACGCATCCTCCATGTCCAGCCCTATCGCTCTGGCATGATCGAGCACCCTCCTGCCATGAGCATCATTTCCCACCACACTCAGAAACTTGGTCTCGATCCCCAGTCTGGCGAGGTTTTCTGCAATATTCCGACCGACACCCCCCAGTGACGTCTTGACCACACCGGGATTGGAATCTCCAAGGAGGAGTTTCTGGTTGGGGTACCCCTCTATGTCGATGTTGGAACCCCCGATGACACAGATGTAAGGGTTACGGAGTGCGTTTTCCAAACTTTACGCCTTTTGACTCAATAACAGATAACTAACCACACTAATGCCGGCACTCCCCAGCACCATGCTCATAACGACGATCTGATACCGGACTGCGACAGTCGGGTCGACTCCAGAGAGGATTTGCCCCGTCATCATGCCGGGCAAAGAGACAAGCCCGACGGCTAAAAATGAGTTAATCTGTGGGATGAGCGCTCCTCTGAAGGCTGTGGCTCTGGCTTCCTCGTATGTGCTGTGTTTGATCTCGTTTTCAAACCGCTCACTGGCCAGTGATATCGCGTTCATGGCGTTGGCGTAGATCATCCCGGCGAGTGGGATGATAAACCGTGGCTGATAGAGTGGCTCCAGATCGATGACGACGTAAAGCACCAGAAGCAAATTGATACTGCCGCCAATCAAGATAGAGATAAAGATTCTAACGTATACCTGCACGCTTTTTTGCTGCACATTTCTCAGCGCGATCAGTGAGGAGACCAACACCATGAAAAGGACGATCAACAATCCTACTATGCTGTTTTGATTGTTGAAGATATATACCAGAAGGTAGCCGATGAGAAGCAGTTGCGCTACCATTCTAAGCGTTGCCAGTGCCACCTCTTTGGCGTTGCCAATCCATCGGTAGTAAAAGTACCCAACGATCCCAACGGGTATCAGCATAAAGACCAAGTGAGAAAATGCAATAATTTTCATAGGGGAGAATAAGGAAAAATCAGAAGAAGGGTCGATACCGCCGAAGCGGTATCTATGAAGAAGGGAAACTTACTTGGCAAGCTTGCTGATGTACTCACCGAGAGCTTTCATGTCGTCAGCGCTCATGTTGGCCTGACCTTTCATGACGCCACCCATACCGTGCTTGTTGAGGGTACCGGCTTTGTAACCTTCGAGATCTTTGACGACATCAGCAGCAGCTTTACCGGCAATTGGGTCAGACTTGCCGAGTGCTTTGGTTTTACCATCCGCTCCGTGACAACCGGCGCATTTGGCGAACAGAGCCGCTCCGTCGGCCATAGCGATGCTTGTGGTGGCTACGAGTGCCAGCAATACGAGTTTTTTCATGTGTGTCTCCTTAAATTTTGATACGGCGTATTATAACACGCTATTGTGAATTTATCGTGAAAAATCGGAAATTTAGTGCAAATTTCCTTGAACAGTGTAACGTTTCCAGTAGATATCCAATGCTTCATCCAATGTTTTATCATCAATTTTCAAGGGTTTGGCCAATCCATGCACATCAAGAAACGTCTCCCCCATCACCGAACTGTCCCGGCGGGGATGACGCAGAAAGTATTTGAGCCCTGCTTTCATATTCTCTTTGCCGCTGTAGACCAAAAGCGCATTCATAAAGGTTTTGCGCAGCGAGATTTTTTTCTCGGTGTGGCAGGTGACACAGACCCGATCGAAGGTGTCTTGTGCCGGGAGCGTTGCCGTCAAAAGGAAAACAACCATCAGCCCGCGCAGGGTGTGCAACAGCACACCACTATGGTTGGGGGTATTCTGGTGGTGTGCGATTGCACACCCTACGCATTTTGAATCATACACTTTATGCTCCTTTTCCTGATCTACGCTGACGCGTTGAGTTGGACTGAAGTCCAACCCCCTGAAATGGGGCTGGGACTTCAGTCCCATTCAATGCGACTGAAGTCGCATCCCCTTCACAGGCGTAACACATAACGCGTAACACGCCCAATCAAAACGACAAAACAAATACTGTCCCCTTCCCTTCACGCGAGATAACCTCAATCTCCATCCCGTAATGATCCACGATCCGCTTAACAATACTCAGCCCGATCCCGAACCCCCCTTCGCTTTCATTGAAGCGCGTGTAGCGCTCGAAAATATCCGGCAGCACATCCGGGGCGATCCCGATGCCGGTGTCCGCCACTTCCAGCCGCCCCGGAGCGAGGTGCACACGGATCGTCCCGCCTCGGCGGTTGTATTTAACAGCGTTGGAGAGGAGGTTGTCCACGACCCGCTCGATGAGGCGGCGGTCAGCCGTGAGAGTCGCCGGGGCAATGTCGGTCTCGAGGGTCAGCTTCTTTGACAGCATCAGGATTTCGAAAAATTCCAGGCGACTGCGGACGAGCACTTCCATATCCAGCACCGTATCTTCGGTCTCTTTCTCCTGCTCGAGGGTGGCAAATTTGAGATCTTCGTAGAGGGTCGAGACGGTACGGGCGGCGACATTGATCCGTCCGAGGCGGCGGGCATTGGTCTCACTGATCCCCTTAGGGTCGATCGACTCGATGTTGGCGAGGATAGCACTCAGCGGGGTATTGAGCTCATGGGTGGTGTCCTTGATAAACTGATCGAGCAGCAGGATCGAGTGGCGCATCGGGCGGACGAAGAGGCGTGCAAGGTAGAGACCGATGAGCATCAGGAACAGAAGCGCCCCGAGACCGTACCCCTCGATGGTACGCAGCGTCGCGGCAAACCACTCCGTATCTTCGGGCACTTCGATGACGAGGTATTTGGCTCCGAGGTAGTAGTTGTCAAGGATTTTGACAAACTGGATCCGATCGCCGACCCGGTAAATCTCCTCTTCGAGATTGATATGGGGCTCATGGAGGGTCGAGAAGATCTTCACATATTCCAGGTCGTAGATCGCACTTGCAAACCGATCGTCCCGTGGGTAGGTGGAGCGTTCTGGGAAATGGTCGTGGAGGTAGTGAAGCCGTTTGGCTTGAACGGTGGCATACTCCATGAGCTTGATCCGATAGGCCGAGAACGCCAGCTTCTCCTGTGACTGGTAATAAAAATACCCCACCAGCCCGATCAGGAGCATCACCAGCAGGGTATAAACCCCGAGGAAGCGGAAAAGGCTCTTGCGTTCAGAGCGCAGAAACGTATTTGTAGCCCTGCTTTTTGATGCTGACAATACGATCCTTTCCGATCAGTTTACGCAGATTTTTGATGTAGGTGCGCAGTGACGTGTCGCTGGGCTCCTCCTCATAATCCCAGACCACTTTGAAAATCCGCTCATGGGCGATCACTTCGTCGGGATGCTTCATGAAGAGTTTGAGCAGTTTTCCTTCTTTGACCCCGAGCTGGATCGTCCTCTCCCCATCGATGAGCGCTCCGTTTTTTATATCATATCGGAGGGTATCGGTGATGGCGATCTTCTCCTTTTTCTCATGGTAAAAGCTCCGTTTGATGAGGGTCTCAACCCGAATGAGGAGTTCCTTGAGGGCAAAGGGCTTGCGAATGTAGTCATCCCCACCGCTGGCAAAGCCCTCTTCGAGGTCTTCGACACTGTTGAGCGAGGTAATGTAAATCGCCGGAGCCACTACCCCTTCCTCTCTGGCCTCTTTGAGGAGCTCAAACCCGTTCATCCCCGGCACATTGACATCCAGCAGCAGCAGATCGTACCGCTTCTCATAGAGCAAATCCTGCGCTTCATCCCCATCATACGCCGCATCGACCGTGTAGCCATGCTCCTGGAGATAATCGACAATGGTTTCGTTGAGATTGGCATCGTCTTCGAGGAGGAAAAGGTGGGGGGTTGCCATGGGTGCTCACTTTGGTATATAATGTAGGGGTATTATAGGGAAAGTTTTGTTAGAGTCGCCTCGTTCCCACCATCCTCGGTGGGAACGCATATCAGAGGTTTTTTAGCGTAAAAAGGCACATAGTATCAAGTAGGCATTCCCACGCAGGAGCGTGGGAACGAGCAGAAAGTTTTGTTAGAGTTGTTGCACACCCTACTTCCGAATCGCCTGCTCAATCCATCCCCTCAACTGCGCCTCGGGCAGCGCCCCGCTCACCCGATCCACCTCACGGCCGTTTTTGAATACAATGGTGGTAGGAATGCTTCGAATGCCATACTGAGAAGCAATCTGAGGTGCCGTTTCAGTGTTGAGCTTGATAAACTGCGCTTTGAGCGGCATGGAGGCAGCGACTTGTGTGAAAGTGGGTGCCATCATCTTACATGGGCCACACCATTCCGCCCAGAAATCAACCACGACCGGCAAATCCGAGCCGCCGACAAACTGTGAAAATTTCTGCCCATCGACATCGACCGGATGGGTATCGAGCAGGGAGCGTTTACAGTGACCGCAGTTGGCTTTGGTGTAACTCTCTTTGGCCGGAATACGGTTGATCTTGCCGCAATGGGGGCAGGTAACATTGACAGTTGACATGAAAATCTCCTTGGTTTTTGGCGTATTGTAGCTAAACAGAAGAGGAAAGTTTTCTACTTAGGTTGCATTTTGTTTATGTGCGGCATCCCTGTCACCTCTCTAATTTCTACCTTCTAATTTCTAATTTATCCAATGTGATTTCCTCCTGCGGCACCGCCAGCTCGAGTTTCGAATCTCTTACGATCTCGATGATCTGTTTCAACACATCTTGTTTGACACTGAGCCATTTTTCCCAGTGTACCGACTCGGAAAACGCATAGATGAGAAGATTCATCGAGTACGTATCGATCGTGTCGAGGTAAACCAGCAGGGTCTTTTTGACCCCGTATTTGTCCTCGATGTTGAAAAGTCCCGTCTCAAACGTCCGTTTGTTCTGGATCAAATGGCGCAGGCGGGTATCGTTGACGATATCCGGGTGGTGTTCGAGCATATCGCGGATCGTCTGGAGTACCCGGGTGAGCTCGTCCGTGTCGTAGGTGTATTTCAGGCGGAGATTGAATTTGATCCGTCGTCCGACAAGCCGAGCCGACCAGTTGTGGATCGCGCTGTTGGCCAGTCGGGAGTTTGGGATCGTCACGAGGGCATTGTCGAAGGTGCGGACGCGGGTCGCTGCCAGACCGATCTCGACGACAAACCCCTCCACATCCTTCGTCTCGATCCAGTCACCGAGACTGAATGCCTGCTCACTCACGAGGCGGATCGAGTCGAAGAAATTGGTCAGTGTGTCTTTGGCCGTAAACCCGATCAATACCCCACCGATCCCGAGGGAAGTGATCAACCCCGTCAAATCGACCCCCATCCGAGCCAGCACCATCAGCACGATCACCGCTCCAATGATGATCTTGATGATGTTGAGGAAGAGATTGAAAAACTCCTTCCGTACTTTCTCCTGACGATTGATCCGGATCGAGAGGGAGGTGTAGAGGAAAAACTTCGACACTTCATAGACCCACCAGGCGATCAAGAGTGTGTTGAGCAGGCTGAAGACAAACGCCACCTGATCCTCGGAGACGAACAAAAGAACCACATGACGGAGCAAGAAGAGGTACACCCAATACCGCATGGGACGCACCAGTTTCTCATAGCGGTGAAAAAGCAAACGATAAAAAAGATGTTTGCGTCGCAGATACAACGCCAGCTTGACCGTCGTTCGCAAAGGATAGCGAAAAAGAAAACGCAGAAGCAGCAGCAAAAGCAGCAACCCCGCCGCGACGACCACGTGTCCCGGTGTTGTGTGCAACGCTACGACGAAGTGCAACAGCCCCTCGGGCAATTGTTGATTGATATATGCGATAAAGTGTTCCATGAAATGCATTGTATCAAAATAACGCTAACGGTCTATCCCTTACTATTACCGCACCAAGTATATACCCAAACGTTTGAGAGAACGAGACGAGATGAGATGTGCGTGAAAAAATCTGCCGGACTGGCCGAAGTCAATTCAAAGATTTTTTTGCGTGCAGGTCGTCTCGTATCGCTCTCCCCGAAGGGTGCAGCACTTTCGCCCATACTCTGCGTTAGATTTTTTTGAATTCGCTAAGGCGAGTCCTGCAAAAATCTGCCTTGATTATGAACGAAATTGCAGCATCAAACATTTGGGTATATACTTGGTGCGGTAATAAAACTTCTCTATAACTATTCTTAGAGAATTGAACAATTTTGAAGTTTTCTCTAAAGGTTAATAGAGTATGATTTTGTGTTGCATCTTGACAGAGATCAATCCACCGTGGATCGTTGCTCTTGCAGATTCAAACACAACCATTCCCCCTACTCACAAGGAGAGTAACATGACTAAATTGACCAAATCCATCCTGACAGCTTCCGTACTGTTCAGCGGCTCCGCGTTTGCGGCTCAGTTCATCACCATCGGTACCGGCGGTGTCACCGGTACCTATTATCCCACCGGCGGTGCCATCTGCCGTATGATGAACAAAGAGAAGAAGAAAACCGGCATCCGCTGCTCCGTCGAATCTACCGGCGGTTCTGTCTACAACGTCAATACCATCAATGCCAATGAGCTGGACTTCGGAATCGCTCAGAGTGATACCGCCTACCAGGCATTCCACGGCGAAGGAAAATTCAAAGGCAAAGCGATCAAAGGACTCCGCTCCGTCATCGCCATCTACCCTGAGCTCCTCGCGTTTGTCGTCAGCAAGGACAGCGGCATCAAAAAGCTCACCGACATCAAAGGGAAGAAAGTCAACATTGACGTCGCCGGTTCCGGCACCCGTATGACCACCGAGATCGTCCTCAAGGCCTTCGGCATCAAACTCTCCGATCTGGCTCTGGCCAATGAGCTCAAGTCTTCCGAAGGCCCTACCATGCTCAAAGACCACAAAATCGACGGTTACTTTGGTGTCTTCGGTCACCCCACTGCCAACATCAAAGATGCCGCCAACTCAGTCGACATTGATCTCGTACCCATTGACGGTAAGCCCATTGACGATCTCGTTGCCAAGTATCCCTACTATGCCAAAGGGATCATTTCCGGTACCTTCTACAAAGGGGTCAAGCACGACACACCGAGCATCGGAGTCAAAGCGGTTCTCTGTACCAAGAATACCATCGATGACAAAGTGGTCTATGCTCTGACCAAAACCATCCTTGACAACTTTGAAGCGTTCAAAAAATTGCACCCCGCCTACAAGACCATCACCAAAAAATCATTGCTCGATGGATTGTCTGTCCCTCAGCATCCCGGTGCGGTCAAAGCGTTCAAAGAAGCTGGCCTTTTGTAAGGAGAACTTTTACCCCAATGTCTAAAGGCTGACTCATGAAAGAAAATACTACCACTCCGGACATCGACGTAATCGATCCGGATGAAGAAGAGAAGCTGATAGAACAATTCGAGGGTCAACGCACCCTCGAAGAGGGGACGTGGCAACATCGCCTGATCGTTGTCATCGCCTTCCTCTGGTCTGCTTTTCAAATCTACGTCGTCATTCACCCCATCAACAGCGTCTTTGTCCGCTCTTTCCACCTCTCGTTTGCTCTGGCTTTGGCGTTTGCCATGTATCCCATGTTCAAATCTGCCAGAACCATGACCACCATCCCCTGGTACAACTTTTTCATCGCTCCTGCTGCGATCGCGACGGCACTCTATATTGTCTTTGCCTATGATGCCCTCAACGCTCGCAGCGGTGCATGGGAACCGCTCGATGTTGCCATGGGGCTGGCCGGTCTCTTCTTCCTCCTCAAGGCAGCAAGACGCTCTCTGGGATTGGCATTACCGGTGATCGCCGTGGTTTTCCTGATGTACGACTATCTTGGCCCCTATATGCCTGATCTCATCGCACACAAGGGGGCAAGCATCAACAAAATCGTCGGACAAATGTACCTCACGACCGAAGGGATCTTCGGCGTACCGCTTGGGGTGAGTGCGAGCTTCGTCTTCCTCTTTGTTCTGTTCGGTGCCCTGCTCGACCGTGCCGGTGCCGGTGAATACTTCATCAATATCGCCTACAACCTGCTCGGCAAGTATGATGGAGGACCCGCCAAAGCATCCGTTGCCGCCTCGGGTCTGATGGGGATCATCTCCGGAAGTTCCATCGCCAACACCGTCACGACGGGAACGTTTACCATCCCTCTGATGAAACGCCTCGGCTTCCCGCCTCACAAAGCCGGTGCGGTCGAAGTCGCCTCATCCGTTAACGGTCAGCTCATGCCGCCCATCATGGGGGCAGCGGCCTTCATCATCGCCGAATTCCTCGGACTGAGCTACACCGAAGTAGTCAAGGCCGCTTTCGTCCCGGCATTTACCAGCTATTTCGCCCTCTTTTACATCGTCCACCTCGAGGCGCGAAAACTGGGGATCCGAGGGGAAGATCCGAGTAACCTGCAAAAAGTCTATCCGATCTTTATCAAAGGGATCCACTTCATCGTGCCGATCTTCTTCCTGATCTACACCCTTCTGATCCTCAAACAGTCAGCGCAATCGGCTGCGTTTAACGCCATCGAGCTGATGATGCTAATCATGGTCACACAACATCCGTTTAAGGCACTGGTCAATAAAGAACCTCTCACGGCTGATATCTGGCTCCAGGGATTCAAAGACATCGGAAACGGCATGGTCAACGGCGCCAAAAACATGGTGCCCATCGCTATCGCCACCGGCGTTGCCGGGATCGTCGTCGGCTCAGTCACCCTGACCGGAATCGGCCTGATCCTCGCCGATGTCATCGATCAGCTCTCCAACGGAAACATCATCCTCGTCCTTGTCCTCACTGCCGTCGTCTCCCTGATCCTCGGAATGGGACTGCCCACCACGGCGAACTATATCGTCATGGCGGCTCTGACCGCTCCGGTCATCATGCAGCTGGCGGCGGACAACGGCTACATCATCCCGGCGATTGCCGCCCACATGTTTGTGTTCTATTTCGGAATACTGGCGGATGATACGCCGCCCGTGGGGATGGCGGCGTATGCCGCCGCCGGGATCGCCAAATCCGATCCGATCAAAACCGGTCTCCAGGGATTCATGTACGACATCCGTACGGCGATCCTCCCCTTCATGTTCTTCTTCAACAACAAGCTGTTGCTGATCGAGAGTGTCAACGCCGATGATCCCAACGATCCGGCAGGGTGGGTGTGGATCAGCAATCCACTGGAAATCCTCGGCATCTTTGCGTTTGCCGTCATGGGTATGTTTGCCTTCACCTCTGCGGTGCAGGGCTTCTACCTCACAAAGGTCAATATCCTGGAGCGTATCTTGTTCCTGATCATTATCCCGTTTGCCTTCTTGCCCGATCTCATGGCCAGCAAACTGCATCTGGGATCCTACCTCATCTCATGGGCCATTGCGGCGGGGATCTATATCCTCATCTACGCCATGCAAAAAGCCCGCATATCCAAACACGGACATTACGTCCCGAAAAAAGTCGGTTTTCATTAAACCGATTTTTCCCGCACCTCCTTGGTGTGGTGGATGGTCGGCTGAAGCCAACCCTACTGAACTCTCGTTCCCATCGTCCTCGATGGGAACACATACACGCTTTTTTATATCACTCTATCACCCTGAGGTTCCTGTAGGCATTTGACCTTGGGCGGGACTGAAGTCTCCGCTTCCGGGACACCGTTGGAAGGTGCGCAATTGAGGTTACATTTTGTTATGTTATCGTTTGGGAGCGTCCCACGCCAAAACGTGAGACAGGAAAAAAAAGGGGAGGGAAAAAGAGACGCGCAATCAGTCCATTTGCTTGCGCAGGAAAGTAGGAACGTCTAGGACGTCTTCATTGGTACCGTCAAAACCACCGACAACACGACGTTGCTGACGGGCAGGTTGGATGGGGGTGTTCGCACTCTCAGCGTTGTTTTTCATGAGTGTGGAAGCTTCATTAGCCTTTTTCGCTTTTTCACTCGCCAGACTATTGGGGTCTTCAAACCCGGTCGCCACAATAGTGATCAGAACTTCATCTTCACCAATATCTGGATTGGTTGTTGTTCCGAAAATCACACTGGCATCTTCATCCGCGTTTTCTTCGATGATATCCATTGCCTTGGAAATCTCGAGGATTGGATAATCGGGATGAATGTGGAAGTGCACCAGGACACCCATTGCACCATCGATTGAAATATCGTCGAGGAGTGGAGACTCCAGGGCGATTTTGGCCGCATCATAGGCGGCATTGGCACCGGCACTTTGACCGGCTCCCATCAGCGCAAGACCCCGATGTTTCATCACCGTACGGACGTCCGCAAAGTCAAGGTTGATGTCGTTGGGAGCATGCGAGAGGATGACGTTGGAGATCCCACCCACGGCCTGGGAGAGGATATTGTCTACGAGGCGGAAACTCTCCTTGACCCCGAGATTTTTCTCGACAATGGTCAGAAGCTTCTCGTTGGGGATCACGACGATAGAGTCACTTTCCTGCTTGAGTTCCTCCAGACCGTTTTTGGCCAGTTTCATCCGCTTGCGTCCTTCAAACTTGAAGGGGCTGGTTACGACCGAAACCGTCAAGGCACCGACGTCCCGAGCAGCCTGTGCCACAACCGGCGCAGCACCGGTACCGGTACCGCCGCCCATCCCGGCAGAGATAAAGACGATATCAGCACCGGCCAATACCCCCTTGA
>WFSU01000010.1 GCA_015485845.1 Nitratifractor sp.
AAATTCCAAAGAATGTCAAAGAGCTTGAGGAGAATACGAGAACATTTATGGAAGCTTTACAAACAAACCCTGAACGGGTGGCAGGATATTTCAAGCACCCCTCGGTACAATATGCGGCTTGAGATTCAGGTTATTTTTTGGTGGAGTAATAGTTTTGAAGCGTTAACGACACATTTCTGAAATACAAAGAAGATATAATGATCAATACCATTCAAGGAGAAACACGATGAAGCGTTTGGGTATAGTCTTGGTCTTGAGTATGATGGTGCAGGGGGGAAGCGGTTCTCTGTTTGCTCCGACGGCGCGTTACTCTTTTGAACCGGCACCTCATAAGCACGGGAAAGTGCTGATGGATTTCAAACATCAGAAGATCGTCGTTGACATCCAGGGGCGCCGGGCATTCCTCCCCAAAACCTCCGATGAGTTCATGGACTACCGGGAAAATTTCGGGTTAGAGGATGTCACCTTTGCCGATCTCAATTTCGACGGCTATGCCGATATCGGTGTATTGATGGGGATCGGATATGGCGGGGTCAATGTATGCAGGGATTATTTCTTCTATGCTCCCCAAACGAAACGATATACACGACAGATAGACATCGCCTGCAACCTCGAAATCTACAGCAGCAAAAGCCGCCTGCTGGCCACAATGGCCAAAGACGGCCCTTCTCAGGAGAGTGATATCTACTGGATCGATCCGATGGGGGCGGCACATCACATCATCAAAAGCACAGGACACTGGCCGCAAAACGAAGAGGGGGATATGATCTTCCGCTACACTTCGGATGCCCGGGTCAAAGCGTCAAAAGCATATTTTTATGCAAAGCCCGGCGGGAAGCGATCCAAAGTCTACATCATCAAGGGGGACAAGGTCTCCTTGTTGAATATGGCGCTACATCAGGGGGAAACCTGGGTCAAGGTAGCGTACAGAAGCAAGAAAAAAACGTATCGCCAATGGGTGCGTTTTTCTGATTTGTCATTCCGGGATCTTCCGAAGGAGGCTTTATGAAAGAAGTGATACGCACTCTGCGAAAGACCGGTACAGCGATGTTTGTTTTGCTGAGTTTTGGTATCTTTTTTTCAGTCCAACTCCATGCAAAATCCGTCACGATCACCCGACTGAGCAGCACGCCAAAAGTCGGTGTGACCCCTCCGCTGAAACAGTTCGGACTGACCGGAATCAACAAACAAAAGAATTACGTACAGCGATACCGCCGTCAAGTACCGGCACAATACGCCCGGAGTGGTGCCGATATTATGGATCGCGTCTCGGATGGATGGATCGTGTTTGACCGGGAGAGTCATATCGTGGCGCATGTAGGGGAGGGGCAACAGCTGTTTTGGAAGATCGATCTCGGTACGATCGTTCGAGAGAAGCGCTTTGAAGTGCAGGATTTGCGATACGACAAAGACCTCCTCTATTTCAACGCCGCCTGTGTGAGCTATTCCAGCATGCAAAAAGGGCGCTGCTCAACCCTCTACGCTTATGATCCGCAGAAGAAGAAGCTCCTCTGGCACAGCCGGTATCGGACGTCGAACGATATCTTTCTCGTGACGGATCGTCTGGTTATCGCCGGGTACGGGTTTACCCAGGAACCGGACTATCTCTATCTCCTCCGGAAGCGGGACGGAAAACTGCTGAAAAAAATCAAGCTCGACTCCGCCCACGACTATCTCGAAATGGTAGGAGACAAGCTGCACGTGATGACGTACAACCGTCATGTTGTGTTCAGGCTGCGTGGGTATTGAGGGTACCTTTTTTTGAAGCTGATTCGATGTATACTTTTTGAAAAAGTGAGTCTGTCATCATGGATCCGGAAGAAGCCTACCAAAACCCTGCGCGTCTGCTTCAGCATCTGATACGGTTTGATACGACCAATCCTCCCGGCAACGAAGAGGCGTGTGTTGCTTTTATCGAAGAGTTGCTTCATGATGCGGGGATTGGGACGGAGCGGTTTTCTGATGAGAGCGGCCGTCCCAATCTCGTGGCGCGACTTTCCGGGCGCGGTGAAGCGGAACCGCTGCTGCTGTATGGTCATGTCGACGTGGTGCCGGTGGCCGGGCAGGCGTGGCGGTATCCCCCTTTTGAGGCGCGGATAGCCGATGGATATGTCTGGGGGCGCGGTGCGCTGGATATGAAAGGGGGCGTGGCGATGATGCTGGCGGCCTTTTTGCGTGCCAAGCTGGAGCAAACACCGCCGGCCGGAGATGTGATGCTCCTTATCCTCTCGGATGAAGAGGCGGGCGGCGACCACGGCGCCAGATGGCTGACACAGAACCACCCGGAGCTTTTCGCCGGTATCCGCCATGCTATTGGTGAATTTGGAGGCTTTTCCCTCACCGTCGGGGGTAAGCGCTTTTATCCGATTCAGGTCGCCGAAAAACAGCTGTGTTGGCTGAAAGCTACGGTGCACGGGGAGGGTGGACATGGATCGCTGCCTGTACGGGGAGGGGCGATGGCCAAGCTCGCTCGGGTGCTAAGCCGCCTCGATCGGAACCGTTTGCCGGTGCACATTACTCCTGCTACCCGAATGATGTTTGAAAGCATGGCCAAAGAGATTGGCGGGATACGCGGGTGGCTCTTAAAACAGTTGCTTACCCCGGCACTGACCGATACGATCCTCACGCTCATGGGCAAAGGGGGCAAACTGTTTGATCCGATGCTCCACAACACTGTCAGCCCTACGATTCTGCATGGCGGTCATTCGATCAATGTCATCCCCGACACCGTTTCTGTCGAGCTTGACGGACGTATCCTCCCCGGACAGACACCGGAGGATCTCATACGCCAATTGCGGGCAGTGGTGGGGGATGAGGTGACGTTTGAGCTGATCCGCCACGATGCGGGGACGGATGAGCCGGATATGGAGCGTTTTGAGATGCTCTCAGATATCCTGCGGGCACTGGATCCTGACGCAATCCCGGTGCCGATGCTTTTGACCGGTGTGACCGACGGACGCTTTTTTGCCCAGCTTGGGATTCAGACCTACGGGTTTCTACCGATGCGCCTCCCCGAAGATTTTAATTTCTCACAAACCATCCATGCTCCCGATGAACGGATCCCGGTCGAAGCCGTTGGGTTTGGTGCCGAAGCGATCTACCGTGCAATCTGCCGGTAGCACTCACCGTACCGCCCGCACCCTGAGCCGTACATAGTCCGCTACCCAGCCCCCATCTTCACTATAATTAGTGGGCTTGAGCTCTTCGCGTACCTCCTGCTGGAACATTGCCGTTTGCGCTTGGTTGAGGTGCCCGGTTACGCCATTGGTGAAGATCGCCAGCCAGTGGGCGATGTCGTCGATAGGGGTGGAGGATGAGTGTCGTGGATTTCTGGTGAAATGTCAATGGCGGAGAGAGGGGGATTCGAACCCCCGGTCCAGGAAGCCCGGACAACAGCTTTCGAGGCTGCCGCATTCAACCGCTCTGCCATCTCTCCTAAGAAGATGGCATTATATCCAAAGTTTGCATATGAAAAAGGCTGCTTTCAGTATAGGACTGTTACTGTATCAGGATACGAAACATTTGGATTGATACCACGGAGAAAGGATACGAGATGATATACTATGTAACAGGCTTCATGTATTCAATAGATAGAAAACGTGTCGTGCTGATTGAAAAGATCAATCCGGAGTGGCAGAAGGGACATTTGAATGGTGTCGGGGGTAAAATCGAGAAAGATGAAACCCCAGAAAAGGAGCTTCCATGACCGACCAACTCAAAAACCACTTTATCGAATATGACCGTTTCGCCAGAGAACTGGGATTTCGTCTAACGGAGCTGGAGGAGGGGCAGGCGACGGTAATTGCCGAAGCCGGAGAAGATCACCTTAACGCCGCCGGGGTGGTTCACGGGGGTTTTCTGTTTGCGCTGGCGGATGTGGCGTTTGCTGCGGCGTCCAATGCCCGCAACAATCTTTCGCTCGCTATCCATGCCGATATCCTCTACCATCAGGCCGGAATGCCCGGTACGTATATCGCCCGGGCTCGTGAGATCAAAGACGGCAGGAAAATTGCCAGCTATCAGGTGACGATACACACCGGTGATGAGGAATTGGTCGCATCGTTTACGGGGACGGTGTATCGGAAGGGGACGCGTGTCGTGGAGGAGCGATGATATGAGCCCAGAGCAACGAGCCCATTTCAAAGCGATCATCGAAGTACAGGTTGCCGAACTCAGCGAAGAGATTGAGACGATCAAAGCGGCGATTTATCCCAACAAGGGGGGAGGCACCTCGGACAAAGTCGCCCATATCAGCTTCAAGCAGGAGCAGAATGTCCACTTTCAGCGGCATGCGGAAGCAACCAAACGGCTCAACCGCCTCAAGCAGGCTTATCTCAAAGTCGATACGGCTGAGTATGGGGTGTGTCAGGAGTGCGAAGAGGCCATTCCGCTGGCGCGGCTGGAGCTGATGCCCGAGTCGCTCTATTGTGTGGCATGCATGAATGAAATGGGAAGGTGAGGCTTTCACTTAAAGACTACGTCCAACGATTTCCTGCAAGATAGCAAGACATCCCCCTTTACTGAGCCGAGTTTTTTGACAAGACGTTTTTCTGAGAGAGAACGCACTTGAAAAAGGTCGATGGCTGAAGGTTTTTGCAATCCGTTTTCGGTAGTGGGTCCCAAGATGACCATCCAGGGGATCATCCGATAGTGTTCTTTGAGGTCTGTAATAGGCGCGATGACTTTGAGGGGGAGTTTGCCGACTGTGTTATTGTTGAGGATGAGGCAGGGGCGTGTCTTTTTCATCTCAGACCCGAGTGTCGGGTCGAGATTGATCAGCCAGATTTCTCCCTGTTTCACAGGAAATCCTCCCCATCAAGTGCCGTGAATGCCGTTAATTCCTCATTAGTCTCGTATTCGTGCGCCATCTGTTCTACGGCACGCTGAAGTTTGAGCTTTTCCTGCTGGGCGAGGTAGTCGGCGATGGCCACATTGATGATTTCAGATTTGGAACGATTCATCTCGCGCTTGAGTTGATCAAGAGCCGCGTTTACGGTGCGGGGGAGAGAAAACGTGATGCGATTGTATGTAAGATTTGTTGCTGCTTGCATATGGATTCTCCTTAAAATGATGTTTTTATTATACATCAATATTTGATGTTTGTCAATGCATACTCATTGCTGTGCAACCTCTTTTTTAAGCCCAGTAGACTATAATAACCTAAATAGACAATTGGGAGAATACTATGACAACCATTACCGCTTCGGATCTCAAACAAAACACTATGCGCCTTCAGGAAGCCTTGCGGGATGACTTGCTGGTAACCAAGCGTAACAAGCCCTTCGTTGTCGTGATGGACTACGAGAAGTACCGCCGACTTCAGGCGTATTTCGATGCGCTGCCGGCAGAAGAGGTTGTAGATGACGGTTACCCGTCCATCTCTTTCGAAGAAGCCCGTGACCGGGTGGCAGATGCGGTGTATCGATATCGGAGCGGAAAAGGGAAATATCGAAAAACGGATGATGCATACTGGGACAGTGTGGATGCGGTGATCGGAGAAAGTAGGGGTTCAAATGACGGTCATTACTGATGAGCCGTTTGACCAAAATCTCAAGAAAATAGTGAGATTTATCGCTATAGACAGCCAAAATAGGGCACGTGCCTTTCACATAAGTTTACGTAAAGGGTTGGAATCTCTGGATAATTTTCCTTTTAAATACCGACAATCTATTCATTATGATGACCCAAATATTCGGGACTTTATCTTCAAGGGTTATACCATTCCCTACCTCGTGGATGAACCGCAGGACAGGATCGTAGTTTTGGATATTTTCAAGTGGACGGAGCGATGAGATGACCCCAGCCCAACGAGTACATTTCAAAGAGATTATTGAAACGCAAGTTCCAGAACTCAGCGAAGAGATTGAGACAATCAAGGCGGCGATTTATCCTAACAAAGGGGAGGGTACTTCAGACAAAGTTGCCCACATCAGCTTCAAGCAGGAGCAGAATATCCACTTTCAGCGGCATGCCGAAGCGACTAAACGGCTCAATCGCCTGAAACAAGTTTATCTCAAAGTCGATACCGCAGAGTATGGGGTGTGTCAGGAGTGTGAAGAGGCCATTCCGCTGGCACGATTGGAGCTGATGCCTGAGTCGCTCTATTGTGTGGCGTGTCTGAATGAGAGAGGAGGGTGAAGCTCGTTACACCGTCCTCTGCACCTGCTCGATCCAATACGGAAAATGGGCTTGCTCCTCCCGGAGGGTGGTGCCGGGGCCGTGGCCGGGGTAGATGGGGTAGTCTTGGGTGATTTGTTGGGCTTTTTGGAGGCTCCGGATCATGTCGTTGGCGCTGGACCAGGGGAAATCCCATCGGCCGATGCTGCGATGGAAGAGGAAATCTCCGCTAAACCATTCTCCCCCGATCTCGATGACGGAGTTGCCCGGAGTGTGGCCGGGGAAGTGGTGATAGCGCACGGGGATGCCGGCGATGTCGAGCATGGCATCACCGGAGACTCGGACGTCAGGCTGCGAGGGTGGTGTGCCCTGACCGAACGGGTCGCTGGTGAGCATGAAAGTATCCTCATCGGGGACGTAGAGGGGGATGCGGAGTGCCTGCTGCAGGGCTGCGTTGCTCCAAGTGTGGTCGAAATGGCCGTGGGTGTTGAGGATCGCTACGGGATTGTGCGCATGGGCAAGCACCCACTCCGTCGCCCCGATCCCCGGATCGATGATGAGGGTCTTGTTGTCAATAGTGACGAGATAGCAGTTGGTTTGGTAGTCCCCCATGGGGTGGGATTGGATTTGCATGGATGGCTCCGGGGTTTTTTGTGTTACGTGTTACGTGTTACGTGTTACGTGTTACGTGTTACGTGTTACGTGTTACGTACTTATAATATACTTTGCTAAGGATAACATAACTTTTTGGAGGATAAACTTCCTACTTCCTACTTCCTGCTTAACACTTCCCACATAACACAAAACATACGCTATAATATTTTCATGAATTTTTATTCCGAATGCAAACGGGTGCTTGAGACCCCGGACATCGAGACCAAATCCGACATTATTGATGCGCTGATCGCCCATGTTGAATCGGGAGAATCGGTGCCGGATGGGTTTGTGCCGGTGGTGTTTGACACCCCGTCATATGCAAGCACTGCCAAAGTAGTTCCCCCGAGAGACTTGCCCAAGCGACGGGATTTCGGGACGCAGGAGGGGTTGGCGACGCTGGTGCACTCGATCACCCACATTGAGCTCAGTGCGATCGATCTGGCGCTCGATGCGGTCTATCGTTTCCCGCAGATGCCCACGGCGTATCGCCTTGACTGGCTTGTGGTGGCGCAGGATGAGGTGCGGCACTTTCGGATGCTCCATACCGTACTGGAGCGGCTGGGGCATCGGTACGGGGATTGGCCGGTACACAGTGGGCTGTTTGAGATGAGCATGAAGACCGCCGGAGATGTGCTCAACCGGATGGCGGTGATCCCTCGGTACTTTGAGGCCGGTGGACTCGATGTCAACCCACAAATCGCCGCCAAACTTCAGCCACATCGGGGCAATTCTGACGTGGAGGAGGTGATCGAGGCTTTGGGCGTGATTGAGACAGAGGAGATCGATCATGTTCGCAAAGGGGATCGCTGGTTTCGGTGGCTCTGTTCTGAGCGGGGACTGGAGGTCTCTGAGACGTTCCTGTCCATTCTTGATCGGTACAACCTCCGCAGCCATCAGCGTCCACATATGAATGTCACCGCACGCAAAGAAGCGGGGTTTGCGTGTGATGAGTTGCTCGAACTTGGGGCGGTGGAGTGCCGTGATTAATGTTTGGAAACTTTTTTGTGCTACAATCTCCTCACAATACATTTAGTATAAAACATTCAGGATAAGACATGACCATGAAAATACCTTTTAGAAAAGTGAGTATCCCAACGGCGCTGCAAGCTGCAACAGTCGAAGCACTGGAGAGCGGAGTGATCGTTGCCGCCGATGCCCTCGAGGCGGACGTTGTCGCCGCGACTGGAATGACGTATGCGCTGAGCACGTCGAGTTCTACTGCTGCTCTGCACCTCGCGATGTGTGCACTCGACCTCAAACGGGGGGACAAAGTCCTCTGCCCCGTCAACGGCTTTGTCGATCTGCCCGAAGTGGTACGCCACTTTGACGCTGAGCCGGTGTTTGTCGATACCTTACCGGGAAGTTATGCGATCGATCCGGAGAAACTGGCCGAAGCCGCCGAGAGAATCAAGGGGAAAAAGCTCCGCGCCGTGATCGTCAATCATCCGGGGGGAAGACCAGCTCCCATAGCTGCGATCCGAGACGTGGCTGAAAAGTACGATTTGAAAATCATCGAAGATGCGACCGAGGCGGTGGGCGCTGCGCATGTCGGAGCGTACAGTGATATGACAGTATTCGGATTTGGCTCCAAAATCGACAACACCATCGACGGTGGTGTCCTGCTGACGAACGATGAGCACTATTATGAACGGGGGAAGCTCCTTCGAAACCATGGGATGGTCTATACGTCCGAAGAGACGCATTACCTCTACGATGTGCTTGCCATCGGGTGTCAGTACCGGATGAATGAGTTCAGTGCTCTCTACTGCCGGGCACTTTTCGCCGAAAATGCTGAAAGCATGGCGAGACGTCACGCCATTGCCGATGCTTATTTTGCTGCGCTGAAACCGGTCAAGACCATCACCTTGCCGGAAAAAGCAGATGGTCATCTCTATACGCAGTTTATCGTCACCATCGAGACCAACCGGGATACCTTTGCCCGCAAACTTCGGGAGAGGGGGATTGAAGTAAGTGTGCAGTATATTCCCCTTAACTTCACCAAATATTACAAGGAGAAATACGGTCTCAAAGTGTTTGACTTCCCCCAGGCACTCGATGCGTATCAGAAGACCATGTCCCTCCCAATTTACCCCGAGATGAGCGATGATGAGGTGGTGTATGTCTGTGAAGCGATCCGTGAGATCGCAGCGTCGCACCGATAAGGATCTCCATGCAGGAAAAAGTCAAAATCGTCCAGACCCTCCTCGAGGCACTTCCCTACATCAAACGATTCAGTGGTGATATCGTCGTAGTCAAATACGGCGGCTCGGCGCAGAGCAGTGAGACCCTCAAAGCGAAATTTGCCCAGGACATCGTCATGCTTCAAGCGGTGGGGATGAAGCCCGTGGTCGTCCACGGTGGAGGTAAAAACATCAGTGGGCTGCTGGGGGATCTCGGGATTGAGAGCCGCTTTATCGATGGACAACGGGTCACGACCAAAGAGGCGATGCGCGTCGTCGAAATGGTGCTCAGCGGCGAAATCAACAAAGAGATCGTCGCCCTGCTCAATTCCCAGGGTGCCCGTGCCATTGGTATCTCGGGTAAAGATGCCAATTTTCTCGAGGCCAATGCTAAAGACGCCGGGGAGTTCGGCTACACCGGCACGATTCAGCAGGTCAATCCTGAGATTGTCCTCAAGATGCTGGATGACGGTTTTGTTCCCGTCATTGCTCCTATTGCCAGCGGTGGTACATTGGGACATCCGGGTTACAACATCAACGCCGATCTGGCGGCCAGCCAGATTGCCGTGGCACTCGGTGCCCGCAAAGTGGTTTTTTTGACCGATACCCCGGGTGTGCTCGACAAATCGGGTGATTTGATCTCCAATCTCAGCATCACTCAGACCGAAGAGCGCAAGCGTGATGAGACGATCACCGGTGGGATGGTTCCCAAAGTCGATGCGTGCATCGAAGCCCTGCGCGGTAATGTCAAAAAAGCCCATATCATCGACGGTCGCATCGAACATTCTCTCCTGCTTGAGATCCTCACCAACAGCGGAATCGGTACCTGTATCGAGCTCTGATCCTGTTTGAAACGCTGCGTCTCAGGGCAGGGGGCAGCTTTTTCGCTATAATATCCCCCAAAATTCACGATTACCGCACCAAGTATATACCCAAACGTTTGAGAGAACGAGACGAGATGAGATGTGCGTGAAAAAATCTGAAGGACTGGCCGTAGTCAATTCAAAGGTTTTTTTGCGTGCAGGTCGTCTCGTATCGTTCTCCCCGAAGGGTGCAGCACTTTCGCTCACATACTGCGTTAGATTTTCTTGAATTCGCTTTGGCGAGTCCTGCGAAAATCTGCCTTGCCTGTGAACGAAAGTGCAGCATCAAACATTTGGGTATATACTTGGTGCGGTAAGAACAAGGTGATCCTGCATGCAGTTTATCCAGACACGCGGCAACGATAATACCCGTCCCAAATCGGTAAGCTTCTCCGAAGCGATCCTCAACCCCAGCGCCAGTTTCGGGGGGTTGTATGTCCCGGAGTCTCTTCCGGATATGGGGATTGTCTTCCTCTCCGAATACCTCAACAGCGACTACAAACATCTTGCGTTTGACCTGTTACAGAAGTTTGAGATCGATATTGATGACGATCTCCTCTGGGAAGCGCTCGACCGCTACGACCACTTCGACGACTCCAACAATCCCGTTCCCGTCGTCAAGATCGAAGAGGATGCCTGGGTGAGTGAACTCTACCATGGGCCGACACGTGCGTTCAAAGACATGGCACTGCAACCCTTTGGTGTCATCCTCTCCGCACTGGCACAGCGGAGGGAAGAAGAATACCTGATCATGGCTGCCACCAGCGGTGATACCGGCCCGGCCACGCTTGAGACCTTTAAAAACAAACCGAACATCCGTGTTGCCTGTCTTTATCCCGACGGGGGTACCAGTGATGTTCAACGTCTTCAGATGGTCACTGAAGAAGCCGAGAATCTCAAAGTGGTTGGCATCCACGGTAACTTCGACGATGCACAGCAGGCGCTCAAATCGCTGCTCGGTTCCGAAGAGTTCAAGCAGGAGCTCTCTGAAAAGGGGATACAACTCTCTGCGGCCAATTCGGTTAATTTCGGTCGGATTATCTTCCAGATCATTTACCACATTCACAGTTATCTCGAATTGGTGCGTCGCGGAGAAATTGGACTGGGCGATGAAGCCTACCTCGTCGTCCCGAGTGGCAATTTCGGCAATGCCCTCGGTGCCTACTATGCCAAAAAATCCGGTCTACCGATCCGCAAAATCCTCATCGCTTCTAACGCCAACAACATCCTTACTGATCTCATCAATACCGGCGTGTACGACATCCGCGACCGGAAGCTGATCCTCACCGAATCCCCGGCGATGGATATCCTCAAGAGCTCCAACGTCGAGCGGGTGCTGTTCGACAAATTCGGAGCCGAACGTACCCGTGAAATGATGGAGGCGCTCAACGATGAATTGGTGTATCACCTCACCGAAGCAGAGCTCAAGAGCCTCCAGGAGGATTTTGCGGCCATCGAGAACACGGATGCTGAGGGGGAAGCGGTGATCGCCGAGTATGCGGCACGGGGATACCTGATGGATCCGCATACCGCCACCTGCCTCAAAGCCTACCGAAGTCTTCGGGAGGAACCCCTCCCGACCCTGATGTGCTCAACGGCGGAGTGGACGAAGTTCAGCCCCACCGTTGCCCGGGCGATCGGTCTGGATGTCGAGGGGGATGAAGCGGCACTTGCTGCGGTGAGCCAGACGCTCAATGCCCCGATTCCCCGACAGATTCAAGCGCTGTTCGAAAAAGGGATCGCCCACGGCACTGTGGTCGAGAAAACGCAGATCAAACAGGAGATGCTGGCTTTTCTGTAGGCCAGGATAATGGAGCAGTATGTCACGTAAACATGCCATCGTATTGGGCGTTGCCCTTGCCGTGTTTGTTGCCGGGATCTTCCTCTCGTTGATCCGCTCAAAAAGCGCACAAAACCCTGTGGGTGAAATCAAACATTTCACGGCGGAACATGAAAAAAAGAGCCTGGAAAAATCTCTACATTCCAGCAAAGCTTCTGCCGTTTCCTGTCAACGGGAACCGGCGAAACCTTCTTCCGCGCCGGGAAATACTGAAACGCCACCATCGGCGCAGGTTACTTCTGACACCTCTCCTTCCGATAACCAGCCGATCGAGGCGCCGCTTCTCGAAGAGGGGGTTTTGATCACCCACCGAGTTGTTTCCGGTGAATCGCTGCTGGGATTGGCCAGGAAATACCGCACGACGGGATACCAGATAGCCAAGCGAAATATGATTCCTGAAGATGCCCGATTGTTTGTGGGGCAGGAACTGGAAATCATTCCAGGGGAAGAGGTAACCTATTGCGCTAGAAAAGGGGAGAGTCTCTCGGAAATCGCACAGCGTTTTGGAGCCGATCGTCAGGATATTGTCGCGCTTAATGATCTCGAAACCAATGCGACGCTCCAGTTGGGTCAGAAGTTGATCATGCCGGTCAGTCAAAAGAGGATCGATACGGTACTCGAAGAGATCGCCGAGAAAAAACGGCAAGTGGAGATGGAGAGGAAAAGTCAGTATCAGCGGAAATTTCTGACCCGACTGAAGCTCCAACAGAATGCTAGAGCCAAGCTGGCAAGGCTCCGTGCCGAGAAAGCGGCCAAAGCGCGAAAGCTGGCCCGAGCCAAACGGGAGAAGGAACGACGCCTCCGGAAAGCGAAACAAAAGTTTAAATATACATCATCGGCAAAATATCAGCACAAAATGCGTGTCGTGGCGACTGCTTACACTTCTCACCGAAGCCAAACAGACCGTACCCCGTTTCTGGCGGCATGGAACAACCGCATCCGCCCGGGAATGAAGATCATCGCCGTTTCTCCCGATCTGATCCGGAAATACGGCCTCACCAACGGTGTCCGGGTCAAGATTGGTGGTTTACCTGGCACGTACGTCGTCCGGGATAAAATGAACAAACGCCTTCACGATCATATCGATATTTACATGGGGACTAATCGACGCCGGGCATTGCGGTGGGGGCGCAGGCGGGTGGTGATGTATTGGTGAGTGGTTGATGGTGATTGGTGATTCGTGATTCGTGATTCGTGATGGGGATGCGACTTTTGTCGCATTTGGTGGGACTGAAGTCCCAGCCCCTGAATAGGTTGGCTGTGTGATGGTTCAATCTAAGGGCAGACACGTGGGTCTGCCCCTACGCATTGTTCGATAAATCTTCTTCTTTTTCCAGCACTTCCAAGTAACGTTCACTGACTTTTTCGTATTCTGCTTCGAGATCAGCTAATTCCTGACTTTTGGCGACGATCCCTTCGGCTTCGAAACAATCGGGGTCGTAGAGGCATTGGGTGAGGGCGTCGATTTGGGCTTCGAGAGCTTCGATTTTCTTCGGGAGGAGCTCGAGGTCTCGCTGGTCTTTGTAGCTGAGTTTGGTTGACTTTTTGGGTTGGGATTGAGTGGGTGTTTCGGCTGTTTTTTCTTCGGATGCCGTGATCTCCTTTTCGATCCGGTAGAGTTCGTTGATGTCTTTTTCGATCGCCAGATAGTCGCTGTAGGCCTGGTAAGACTCTTCCACGACGCCGTTGCCTTTGAAGATCAGTAGTTTCTGGGCGATTTTATCGACAAAATAGCGGTCGTGACTGACAAAAATCAGCGCCCCCTGGAAGCTGAGGAGTTTCTCTTCGAGGATGTTGATCGTCTGAATGTCGAGATCGTTGGTGGGTTCATCGAGGATGAGGCAGTTGTAGGGCTTGGTGAACAGCAGCGCCAGAGCCACCCGGTTTTTCTCTCCGCCGCTGAGTTGGGCAATTTTTTTATCGAGATACTCTTTGGGGAAGAGAAAATTCTTCAGATACCCATATACGTGCATATTTTTTCCATCCACCATTACCCGATCGCCTCCGTCAGGGCAGAAAGTACCGATGAGTGTCTCATCATCCTTGAGCATTTCGCGGTGCTGGTCGAAGTAGCCGATGCTCACCTCCCCCCTCTTGATCGTACCGCTCTCAGGCTGGAGGGTACCGAGCATCAGGCGCAGGAAGGTGGACTTACCGCTGCCGTTGTGCCCGACGATGGCGATCTTGTCTTTTTGGAGGATGCGGGTGGAGAAATCTTCGATGAGGTTTTTGCCTGCAATGGAGTAGCTGATGTGTTTGAGCTCGAAGAGCATCTTTTTCTTGGCGACGATCTTTTCGCGCATGAAAGCTTTTTTCTCCCGATCGAGTTCGATTTTCATTTTTCGAATCAGTGTCGGGTTGTCTTTGGCCTGGTCGCGCAGCTCAAAGACCCGTTTCTTGCGCCCCTGGTTGCGGGTCTGGCGAGCTTTGACCCCTCGGGCGAGCCAGGCTTCTTCTTTGCGGAGGAAGCGGATGAGGTTATCGTGCTGCTTCTGCATGGCGGCCAGGCGCTGCTCTTTTTGTTCGAGGAAGCTGGAGTAACCCCCTTTGTAGCTGACGAGTCCGAGGTTTTCTACCTCAACGATTCGGGTAGCGATGGTGTCGATGAAGTAACGGTCGTGGGAGATAAGCAGGAGGGTGAATTTTTCTTTGAGCAAAATCTCTTCGAGGAATTCGACCATATAGACATCGAGGTGGTTGGTGGGTTCATCCAGCAGAAGCACATCGGGCTTTTTGAGGATGAGGGTTGCCAGCGCCACCCGCCGCTGCTCTCCACCGGAGAGAGAAGCCACGAGGCGCTCTTCGTACTCCTTGAGCCGAAACTCTTGCAACACCCGCTCGACCTTGCTGCTCAGATCCCAGGCGTTGTGGTGATCGAGGTATGCCGCTGCCTGAGCGTGTGCCTCCAACAACGTTTTGTTCTCATAGTCCGTCGCCAGTTGTTCACTCAGCCGGTCATACGTCTCTTTGGCTTCCCTGAGATCCGTCAGCTCATGCTCGATCGCTTCCCGCGTGGTCAGCCCATCGGGAAACGTCGGCTGCTGGGAAAGCATCTCGATCTGGATCGATCGATCGATCACCCGCTTGCCCGCATCGGGCTCTTCGGTTCCGAGCGCGATTTTCATCAGCGTCGATTTGCCGCTGCCGTTCTGCCCCACGATCGCCACCCGCTCCCCGGCCTCAAGGTGAAAGTTCATCCCTTTGAAGATCTGCTTCACGTCATAATTTTTGTCGATGTCGAAGAGGTCAATGTAGGCCATGCAGGGCTCCTAGGATGTGATGGCGTATTATAGCCTATGGTAGGTCAAGATGCCCATGGAAAGATAAATATGCTATAATAACTCAAAATCTAAAATTTGAGTCAAAGAAAAGAGCATGGCAAAAAACATCATCGAAAAAGCACCGTTTGTATTTGATGTCTCTCAGATTAAAGAGATGTTTGATGTCAAATATAGCGAGCGATACAGAGAAGTGGACAAAAAGGGAAGATATCTCTATTGGGACAAATTTAGATACCGAGTCGATGAAGATGACGACCCTCAAAAAGCATGGTGGGCGGTCAAATTTGCCAGAAACAATATCCGTAAACCGATCATGCTGTTTGATAAGAATAATGAGCCGTTTTATTATTGTCTTCCTGATTCTTTAGAAGCAAAACTCTATACGATATCGGAGCGATCGAGGCGAGGTATCACCCCGATCGATGCGATAAAACGCGATTTTCTTATCTCGTCTCTTATTGCAGAGGAAGCGATCAGCAGTTCTCAGCTGGAAGGGGCTTCGACGACACGAAAAGTAGCCAAAGAGATGTTGGCTCACAGAAGAAAGCCTCAAAACAAAGACGAAGAGATGATTCTTAACAACTACTTGCTGATGCAGGAGATTAAACGGATCAAAGATGAAGAGTTGAGTGTTGATATGATTTTGGATTTGCATGCTATTGCGACCAGAGGTAATCACACCAACGGCAATATTCCAGGAAGGCTTAGAACAAGCGATGAGATCGTTATCATGGATCGAGAAGACAATATTCTACACAAGCCACCCGAGTATGGCACGCTTATCTCACGACTGCAGAGATTGTGCAATTTTGCCAATGAGCGTCATCTGGGTGAGGAAAATAGGGAATTCATCAATCCGATTGTCAAGGCGATGATTCTGCACTTCATGATTGGATACGAGCACCCTTTTGCGGATGGAAATGGTCGGACAGCCAGAGCGTTATTTTATTGGTACATGCTTAAGAGCGGTTTTGATTTTTTTGAATATATCTCGATCAGCTCCCTACTCAAAGAAGCACCCAAGCAATACACGCTTGCCTATCTTTACAGCGAGATGGATGATAATGATTTGACCTATTTTCTCTATTATCAGGCTGATATTATCTTGAGGGCGATAGATGCTTTGTTTGGCTATCTTGAAAAGAAGAGTGAGGAATTTGAAGAGATGACCGAGATTTTGAGGGGGACTTCATTAGCCGAGGCACTCAATTTTGTCCAAAAGGACATCATCAAAAAAGCAATCAAGCATCCCGGACGTGTCTTTAATGCGCTTGAGATCTCAGCTGATTATGACATATCGCCCAATACGGCTAGAAAATATCTCAATGAGTTGGAGGAGTATAAGCTACTGGTGCGTGTGAAACAGGGCAAGCTGATGACATATATCGCTCCGGCGAATTTGCAGGCGCTTCTCAAATCGTATTCATAGGAGAGCAAATGTGTTGAGTTTTGTGACAGTATGGCACACAAAAAGAAGCTCTGAACTCAAAAAAACATGGTCTAAACTCACCAATTTATCGGTATTTTATGACAGTAGGTATTTTTTTAACTCAAAATCACAAATTTGAGTTGAATAAAAAATCAGCCCACCCAAAGCAAAAGTGACTATATTTCTCTTTAACTAAACCTTCCGGACACAATTGTCGCTATCAAGCAAAACCTCTTTTGGTAAGAAAATGGAAGGTCAAATCCGTTTGAAGTAAGGAATCTCATGCTCACAACGCTCATGGCTGTCTACACACTCTACACATTACTTCGCGTCTACATCTCCGTGATGCAGATCGGCTACATCAATCAGGAGAAGCGAAGCGAGCCGGTGCTGATGGGGGCGGGGCGGTATCTGGTCTCGGGCAATTATGCCGTCGCCAAAGAAAAAGTAGCACTCCTCAGTCACCTCGTGGAGTATTTGCTCTTTGTGTGGTGGGTGCTCGGCGGGTTTGCGTGGCTGCAAGGGATGACAGGCGTGGAGGATACGGTGGGGAGCGCTGTGGTGTTTCTCCTTGGATTTTTTGCGGTTAATTACCTCGTGATGCTCCCGTTTGATCTCTACACCACCTTTAAGATTGATGAAGCGTTTGGCTTCAACAAAATGACCCCCCGGATGTATCTGATCGATACGATCAAGCAGATGGTGTTGTTTGCCGTCATCGGCGGGGCAGTGCTCGGAGGGCTGGCGTGGATCATTTCGCGCATCGATAATTGGTGGCTTTATGGGTTTGCGCTGCTGTTTTCCGTCGTGGTGGCAGCCAATGTACTGATGCCGTTTTTCATGGGGCTCTTTAACAAGTTTACTCCGCTTGAGGAGGGTGATCTGCGTCGCGCGATCGAAGTGATGATGGAGAAGGCCGGATTGCGCAGTGACGGGATCTTTGTGATGGATGCGAGTAAGCGAAGCGGCAAACTCAACGCTTTTTTCGGCGGGCTGGGCAAGTCCAAGCGGGTGGTGCTGTTTGATACCCTGCTGGAGAAACTGAACGATCAGGAGCTCCTTGCCGTGCTGGGGCATGAGCTGGGACATTTCAAGCACGGAGACATCTGGAAAAACATTGCCCTGGTTGGGGTACTTCTCTTCGTCGCGTTTTTCTTTTTTGGTCACTTGCCCGATGGGTTGTTTGCGATGATGGGCGCAGCACCCACGGCCGGTGTCAAGATTGCGGTGCTTCTCTTGCTGTTGCCGGTACTCAGTTTCCTCTTTACTCCTATTATGAGCTATGTTTCGCAACACAACGAATACGCCGCCGATGCCTATGGCTCAGAAGTAGGCGGCCAAAACCACCTCGTCTCGGCACTGCTCAAGCTTGTAACCGAGAACAAATCCTTCCCCAAATCCCACCCGCTGGTGATCTTCTTCTACCACACCCACCCACCGGTACTTGAGCGCCTCAAAGCACTGGGGTTTGACGGGACACTGGTCGACCTGGACGGGGAGTTGCCTTCGGGTGGGATTTTTGAGTTTATTGACCACGGATAATATGCTATAATTACTTCAGACAAAACAAAAGGATTGTGATGCAGGTGACATTAAATATCCCCAATGAACAACTTTCCGAAAAGATTCTTTGGTTTTTGGAACATTTCAAGAGTGAGGGACTGGAAATTATGAAGGGGAGAAAAGAAACGTCCTCCTCTACCCCAAAGCATAAAAAAGAGGGGCTTGATTTTTCATCGATTGATGTCCCGAGCTTTAGGGGAGTTGACGGGATGGAATATCAGAGAAATATTCGTGAAAAAATGGAGCACATTTTTAGCGAAAATTCCGTTCGTGCTTTCCAGAAGATAAAAGATCCTGTAGCATGGCAACGAAACTTACGTGACGAATGGGAACGCGATGATTCTGCTTGATAGTAACATTATTATCTACCTCTCCAAACGAAAACTCTCTGTAGCGGATGTATTTTCTCTGGATGCAACATATGCAGTCTCCATAGTAACATATATGGAAATTTTTTCTTATGTGTTTGCAGACAAGGCGGAAGAAAAGTTTCTCCGTGACATATTCTCGGTACTCAAGATAATTGATCTTAATCGGGAGATTGCTGAGCATGTTACTGTGATAAGAAAACAAAGAAAACTCAAGTTGCCGGATTCTATTATTGTCGCGACGGCTATTGCTGAAGATGCTATGTTGCTGACCGGTGATAAGCAGTTGGCAACGATAGACGGTATTCGTACGCAACTGATAGCTGTCTGATTTATGACCCTTACCCAAGCCCTCATCACCGCTCAACCTCAACTATCCAAAACTGTAGAGCGTCCCCGCCTCGAAGTGGAATTGCTATTGGCGTACTATCTCGGGGTAGATCGGATGTATCTGTTTACCCATGGGGATGAGGTGTTGGGTGATGCGGTTGGATATGAAGCCCTCGTGGCACGCCGAGCGAAGCATGAGCCGTTGGAGTACATTACCGGACGGGTGAGTTTCTACGATATTGAACTGTTCATCGCGCCGGGAGCCCTGATCCCCCGGCCGGAGACAGAAATACTGGTTGAGAAGACAGCAGACATTATTCGACAAAATAGGCTGAAGCAGATCGCGGAGATCGGGATCGGATCCGGGGCGGTGAGTATCGTACTTGCCCGGATGTTTCCACAGTTGCGCATTGTTGCTTCGGATATTTCTGAGGAGGCACTGGCCATTGCTCGGAAAAATATTAAAGCGTTTGGGCTGGCTGATCGCATTGCATTGCACCACACTTCCTTACTCGACGGGATAGAAGCACCCATCGAAATGATCGTCTCCAATCCCCCCTACATCGCCCGTGATGTAGAGCTCGAACCCAACGTGCAGGACTTCGAGCCTCACACAGCACTGTTCGCAGACGGGGAGGGGGATGCTCTGCTGAAGAAGATTATCTCGCTCTCAGCCGAGCGGGGTGTATGGTATGTAGCGTGCGAAATGGGGTACGATCAGCGGGAGAGGATTTCAGCTTTTGTTAAAGAACTTGGGGTATATTCGGTGGACTTTTATACCGATCTGGCCGGGCTCGATCGGGGGTTTGTCTTGGAAGAATTAGAAATTAGAAGGTAGAAATTAGAAATTTTGGTATGCTTTTCTGTCGAAAAGCTTTTATCAAAACGAGGCTGGGACTTCAGTCCCACAACAATACTGAAAGGTTATAGTATGAAAAAGAATTTTCGAATCGCAACAATGGTCTATTTGATCTTCCTCGGGATGATGCTTGGAGCCGTCGTGTATGCCGGGGCGGTGGTGGCTCCGGTAATTTTCGGAAGTGAACAGTGGTTGGGGAGTGAGATCCTCAGTCGCTATCAGGAAGGGCAGATCATGACACAGAACTTTGTCCGACTCGGGTACGGTTTGACGGTGGTGATGCTTGCGGTGTTTCTCTACGAAGGGTACCGCTATAAAATGGGGGAGCACGACAAAGTAGTCACTTCAGTGACGCTGATTGTTCTGGCGACGGCAGCGTTGTTCAATTACTATTACCTCCCCGATATTGTTTCGATGCAGTCGATGGGGGTTGAAGCAGTGCAAAGTGATGTTTTTGAAAGCCTTCACAAAGGAAGTGAGCTAGATGTCAAGGTGATGGCGGTAGCAATATTGGCGTTGATGGTACTGAATATGAGGAAAGCATGCAGATAGGTTAAGTGAGGAATTAGGAATTAGGAGTGAGGAATTTTGGTATGCTTTTCTGTGAAAAGCTTTTATCAGAAAGGGGCTGGGACTTCAGTCCCACAAAAAGCGGAACGCTTAATGCGCAGAAGGAGAAATGATGGATGATTCGCGTCAGATGCACCCGTTTGAACCGATTGTATTCTCCGATACCCGGACGTTGATTCTGGGGTCGTTTCCGAGCATTCAGTCGGTGGCAAATAATTTTTATTATGCCCACCCGCGCAATCAATTCTGGCCGATTTTGTCGGCCATTACCGGATATCCGGTGGGGAATCGGGATCAGAAGATCTGGCTGCTCAAGGAGATGAAGCTTGGGGTGTGGGATATGATCGCGGCGTGTGTGCGGGACAACTCACTGGACAGTTCGCTGGAGGATGAGGTGGTCAATGATCTGCCCGCACTCCTCGAGCGGTATCCTTCCATCGAACGGGTGGCGTTTACCGGGCGCAAAGCGGAGGCGCTTTGGAAGACGCATTTTGATTACCTGGGAGTGGAGACACATTATCTTCCGTCTCCCTCTCCAGCTTACGCGGCTATGCGTTTGGAGGAAAAAGCAGCGAGGTGGCAGGATATCCTCGGACTGGATCGGGGGATCGGCTGATGGGTTTGTTTGGGTGGATTGCACGGCTTTTGGGGCGCAGAGAGGCACGCGTCTGGGCGATCGGGGATATTCAGGGGTGTCACGATGATTTGCAGGCGTTGCTGAAGAAGATCGACTTCGACCCCCGGTATGACCGTCTCTGGATTGCAGGGGATCTGGTCAACCGGGGTAAAGGGTCGCTCGAGACGCTGGAGTATCTCCACTCCATCCGTGATCGCATCCATGTGGTACTGGGCAATCACGACGTAACCCTGATCGCAGCCTATTACGGTCTCAAAAAATCGAATCCTACGATCGATCCGATTTTGGACTCTCCCCGTGCCGAAGAGTTCATCGACTGGCTCCGATCCCAGCCCTTCCTCCATCATGATCCCAAACTGGGCTATGCGATGGCGCATGCAGGAATCTCACCGATGTTTGACTGGGAACAGGCGCAAACGTATGCCCGACGTATCGAAGCAAGACTTCAGAGTGGTGAGGTCAAAGCGTGGCTGAAAAAGATGTTTCAAAAAGGGAAAGGTGTGTTTGACTCGGAAGGGGATGAGATCACCTTGGATCGTTACATCGTCAACAGCTACACCCGTATGCGCTTCTGTGATAAAAAAAGCGGACGTCTCGACTACGATCAAAAAGGGGTCCCGACGAAAAAAACCGACAAAGCGGGTCTTGTCCCATGGTACAAATGCAAGCACCGGAAACCCCTCCCATACCGCATTATCTTCGGTCACTGGTCCACTCTGGGTTATGTCGAAAACAAGAAAGTCATCTGCCTCGATACCGGTTGTGTCTGGCAGGTGAAAATGAGTGCCAAACTCCTCAACGGTGATGGCCGGATCGTGCAGGTAAATTGCCCCGACGGCCTTGAGCCGAGGGACGACGTATAGCGACGATGACATCAATCGAAACCCTCAATTTTTTTGCCGACAAAACTATACATGATATCACTACTATGGTACCTCGGGAGTATGGCAACGAAGCCTACCGGATCACAACGGAAGATCAGATCTATGTCGTCCGACGGCTCAAACGGGGGGAGACCGATGCTCAGGTAGAGTACCGTGCGGGGAGATTGGCGCATGCCGCCGGAATTGCTCCGGAAATTTTCCTCTATGATGCGGATAGGGCTTTGATGGTATTGGAGTTTATCCCCGGTGAACATCGCACTCAATTGAACGACGCAGAGATCGCTCATCTTGCGCGTATCCTCCGAAGGCTTCATATGATTTCCTATCGGGATGAGGATCTTCCGAAAATCGATCTGCGGCACTTAATCGAACCCGATCGATCGGAAATCATCGAAGCATTTGCCATCGTAGAGCATTTCCTTCCTCAGTTGGCACTGTGCCACCACGACCTCACACCACGCAACATACTCTGGACTCACGAGGAGCCGACGCTGATCGACTTTGAGTTTGCCGGGATTGGGGATGTCTGTTTTGATTTGGCGGCTGTGTGCGTAGAGTTTCAGTTGGACAGAGAGGCGTGTGGCGTGTTTCTCTCAGAGTATTTTGGAACAGCATCCTGTCCCGAAGAGAAACGGTCGGCGTGGGAGACGCTCTACCGGGCACTCCGCCGACAGTGGTTTGCCCGGCATGGGATCAATAGTGTCGATCAGATTCCGTAATCGGCTCCGTATTTCTCCGCGACGAAGTCAATGTCTTTGTCACCACGACCGGAGAGGTTGATGAGGATCGTACCGATGTCGGGGTTGGCTTTGGCGAGGTTGAACGCGTGTGCCAGAGCATGGGCTGATTCGATGGCCGGGATGATCCCCTCGAGGCGGGAGAGCTCGAAGAAAGCATCGATCGCCTCTTTGTCACTGACGGTGCCGTACTGGACGCGGCCGATGTCTTTGAGGTAGCTGTGCTGGGGGCCGACACCGGGGTAGTCAAGTCCGCTGGCGACGGAGTAGACTTTGGCGGGCTCTCCCTCTTCGTCCTTGAGCATATAGGTTTTGAACCCGTGGATGATCCCCGGCTCACCGAGGGTCAATGTGGCAGCGTGCTCACCCGGCTCCTCGAGGCTGCGGCCAGAGGGTTCGGCGCCGTGCATGGCGACGGTTTCATCGTTCATAAAGGCGGTGAAGAGCCCCATGGCGTTGCTCCCACCTCCGACGCAGGCGACGAGATTGTCGGGGAGTTCGCCGGTCATCTCCTGGAACTGCTCCCGTGCTTCGACGCCAACGATGGATTGGAAATCCCGCACCATTTCAGGGTAGGGGTGTGGGCCGACGACCGATCCGATCCCGAAAAACTGCGAATCGGGATCGGCCATGTACGCGCCAAAGGCTGAGTCAACCGCCTCTTTGAGTGTCTTGCGTCCGTGGGAGACCGGGACGACGTTGGCACCGAGGATGCGCATTCGGACGACGTTGGGGTGCTCTTTGGCCATGTCCACTTCGCCCATGTGGATGTCACATTCAAGCCCTACGAGGGCAGCCGCTGTGGCCAGTGCGACTCCGTGTTGTCCGGCACCGGTTTCGGCGATGAGCTTTTTCTTGCCCATTTTTTTGGCGAGCAGCGCTTCTCCAAGGGTGTGGTTGATCTTGTGGGCTCCGGTGTGGTTGAGGTCTTCCCGTTTGAGGTAGATGGGGGTGCCGTATTTTTCCGAGAGGTGCCTGGCATGGAAGATGGGGCTGGGACGCCCGACATAGTGCTGGTAAAGATCGGTCAATTCCGCGATAAAATCGGGGTCTTTGCGGATCTTTTCGTACTCTTCAGCGATGTTTTTCATGATCGGTTCGAGATCGGGCGGGAGGAAGGCGCCTCCGTATTCGCCAAAGTAGCCGTTTTCGTCGGGTTGGGGACAGTCAAAGATGTTTTGTGCCATGGGGATACTCCTTGGAAGTTTGGTGTAAAAAATTGTACGCCAGATGATATTTCGAATAACTTAGAATTTCATTTCTGGAGGAGGTTTTGGCTATAATTATCCCAATCTACACATCGAGGAGAGATGATGTCCAAAATTATTGACCATTTCAAGGTACTGATAAAGATACCGCACTGCTCACAGGATGCTGAGGCGTTGTTTCTCTACCTGAGAGATTTTGCCTCCGAGCATGGCTACACGGTACAGATCGATGACGCAGGAAACATTCTTGCATCGAAGGGTAAGCCCGAAATATGCCTTCAGGCGCATTACGACATGGTCTGTATGGGCAGTGCACCTCAGATTGAGACGGAAGAGCGTGAGGGGTGGCTTCATGCCGTGGATGCTTCTCTGGGCGCGGACAACGGTATCGGGATTGCGATGATGATGGTGTTGATGGAGGAAGGGGTAGCGGCGGAATTTTTATTTACCGCTGATGAAGAGGTCGGATTGATCGGTGCTAATGCGCTGGATTTCAAACTCCTATCCTCCCGCATGCTCAATCTCGACAGCGAAGATGAAGCCGAAGTCTACATCGGCTGTGCCGGAGGGGCGGATATCATCGGAGAAGTGTTTGATGAGCAGGTTCCCGGACATGGAGCATGCTATGAAGTGTCTGTGCGGGGGCTTCCCGGTGGGCATTCGGGTGTCGATATCGACAAAAATATCCCCTCGGCGATTACACTTTTGGCAGAATACTTGCACAAAGAGGGGGTGGATCAGCTCTCTACCATTATCGCCGGTGAACGGCGCAACGCCATTCCGTCCAATGCCGTAGCGATCGTCCGAAGCGATACTCCTCTGACTGGACGAGGGGTCGTGACGGTACGGCCACTAAAGGAATCCCCTGATGTTTATCGTGCCGGCAAAGAGATACTCGACTACCTCTACCGCTTCAAGCAAGGGGTACGGTCAATGAATATGCAGCTTGGTATTCCCCAGACCAGCGTCAATCTGGCCATGGTCAATGACACGTATTCTCCGCGAGGTCTCACGATTGAGATCAGTGCCCGTGCGATGAGTATGGAGGATTTGGAGATACTGATTTCCGAGACCGTGGCCGAGATGGAGATGTCAGGGTTTGCTGTACGCGTCGAAGATAAATACCCAGCTTGGAAACCGGAAGAGAATTCTTTTACCCGGGAGGTTGCCGTAGCGATGGATGCGGAATTTGGTACCGCGAAAACTGTAGCGATCCACGCCGGCCTCGAGTGTGGCGTACTGAGCCAGAAATACCCGCAGATTCAGTTTGCCTCCATCGGCCCAACGATCCGTTACCCCCATTCGACACGGGAGTGCGTCGATCTTGCATCAGTGGAGCAGACGTTTCGGGTGGTGGAAAAAATAGTGAGGAATCAGGAGTGAGGAGTGAGGAATTTTGAGAGCAAGAAAATTTTATTAGGGGCTTGGACTTCAATCCAACAAACGCGATAGCGTATCTCATTAGGTATGGATAGCATTTTGGTTATTCTGTGGGACTGAAGTCCCAGCCCCTCATTTTATACTTTAAACGTCTCCGACGTCCGGCAATACGGCGCCATATAGCACCCCTCACATTCCGGCTTGAGGGCTTTGCAGTGGTAGCGGCCGAAGAGCACCATGGCTTGATGGAGGCGGTGGAGGTCGGTTTTGAATTTTTTCGTGAGTTGTTCTTCGCATTTGACGGCGGTGGAGGCATTGCACAGGCCGAGGCGGTGGGCGACGCGGTAGACGTGGGTGTCGACGGCCATGAGGTTGGCCTGGGTGTATTCGATCATGACGACGTTGGCGGTTTTCTGGCCGACGCCGGCGAGGGTGACGAGCTCTTTTTGATTGAGAGGGATATTTCCGCCGTAGTTTTCGACGACCGATTGCGCCATTTTGATGAGGTTTTTGGCCTTGTTGTTGAAAAAGGAGCACGTCTTGATGTACGATTTGATATCCTCGAGATCGGCATGGGCGAGGGAAATGGGGTCGGGGTAGGCTTCGAAGAGTGCCGGAGTGATGAGATTGACCCGTTTGTCGGTGCATTGGGCGGAGAGCATGACGGAGATAAGGAGTTCGTAGAGATTGCGGTAGTTGAGCTCTGTGATTGAGTCGGGGTAGTGTTCGAGAAACTGATCCCGAATCGCTTCGATCTCTTCCTTGGTTGCCTGCTTGATTCGTGCCATGTTCGCCTCCTGTCTGTTTGTGCAATCATACTGCGTGCGCCGTTAATGTTTGATTTAAGCAACTCCGATATAATTTCCTCATTAATTTTTTGAACACAAAGGACAGAAGAATGAAAAGAATTTTGAGCACAGCCGCTACTGTGATTGCATTAGGGGCGGTTTCCCTCTCGGCTGCCGATACCTTGGCCACCGTCAATGGAACACCGGTTACAACCGAAGATGCCAACATTTACGTAGCCCAGACACAGCAGGGTGCCCGTTTTGATGCGTTGACAAAAGATCAGAAGAAAATGATCGTTGACCGTTTGATCGAGCGGGTGCTCTTCATCGATCAAGCCAAAAAAGAAGGGATCGAAAAAGATCCGGAGTATCAGCGTCTGCTTGCTCGAGATAAGGAAGAGCTGATGGTGCGTACCTGGATCACGAAGCAGTTTGAAAATACCGTGATAAGCGATAGCGAAGCCAAGGCGTATTTTGATAAACATTCGGATGAATTCAAAGTCCCGGCCCAGGTACATGCCCGTCATATCCTGCTCAAAGATGAGAAAGGTGCCAAGGATGTTCTAGCACAATTGAAAGGGCTGAAAGGCGATGCACTCAAGAAGCGCTTCATCGAACTGGCCAAAGCCAAATCAACCGGCCCCACCGGCCCCAAGGGAGGCGATCTTGGATTTTTCGCTCCCGGTCAGATGGTCAAACCGTTTAACGATGCAGTGTTTGCGATGAAAAAAGGGGAAGTCTCGGCTAAACCGGTCAAGACACAGTTTGGTTACCATGTGATCTATGCCGAAGATATTAAACCGGCCAAAACGATTCCTTACAAAGAGGCCAAAGATCGTATTATTGGAATGCTTAAGCAAAAAACATTCAGTGCAAAAATGGCTAAATTGGCGGCCAGCCTGAAATCGAAGTCGAAGGTCGTGATATCCGGTGAAACAAACGCGACAAAATAGTGGATTTAACCCCACTATTCGACCCGGTTTGATACAATGTCAAAAAGGTCTTGAAGGAGTAGAATGAAGAAGATTATCGCTGCGGGCATGGTAGGGATGGTTCTGGTAAGCAGTGGTGTGTCGGCGAAAGTGATCGGTCGCATCAATGGATACCCGGTTACTGAAAACGAAGCCAACAAATTTTTGAAGGTTGTCACCAAAGGGAAGCTGAAGTTTCATCAATTGCGTCCGAAAGATAAAAAAGATGTGATCAAACGAATTGCCGTAGATTCTCTGTTGGTCGGGATGGCCAAAAAACAGATACCATTGATCGAACGTAATCAGGTTATCGTCAACTACTGGCTTTCCAAAAAGATCAAAGGGATGTCGGTTTCGGACAAAGAGGTTCGCAAGGCATATGACTCCAATAAAAAACTTTTCAAAGATACGCACGGGAAGATTCTGCCGTTTGAAAAAGTGAAAGAGATGATCGCGGTGTCGATTAAGCAGAAGAAATATGTCGCCCAACTGATGGACAAAGCGCGGATTACCATGGGTAAGAAAGTGATCAAATCTCCTAAAAAAGGGACATCCTCCGGTAAAAAAGAGAAGAGTACTGTCCCCTCGAACGGAAAAACAAAGATTTATACAGTCAAAAGCGGCAACACGCTTTCGGGTATCGCTCACAAGTACCATATCACGACAGCAGAACTAAGAGCCCTCAACGGTATGACAGATAAAGACACACTTAAGATCGGTCAGAAACTCAAAGTCCCCGCCAAATAATGAAGGAATCCATGTGAACCCAAACGTATCCTCTTTTATCAATCCCGGTGTGGTCAGCGGGGAAAAACTTCAGCAACTCTTTGCGTTTGCCAAAGCGGAGGGGTTTGCTATGCCTGCGGTCAATGTCGTCGGAAGCAACTCGATCAACAGCGTCATGGAAGCCGCAAAAAAGGTTAACAGCCCCGTTATTATCCAGTTCAGCAACGGTGGAGCTGTCTTTAACGGTGGCCAGGGGATTGATACTCAGACGGCTGCTGTGATGGGCGCGGTGAGCGGCGCACGCCATGTCCATTTGCTGGCCGAGAGCTATGGCATTCCTGTTGTCCTTCACACCGACCATGCTGCCCGCAAGCTTCTACCGTGGATTGATGCGCTGATAGATGCGGGGGAGGATCATTACGAGGCATACGGTAAACCGCTCTTTTCTTCGCATATGATTGACCTGAGTGAAGAGCCGATCGAAGAAAATATCGCGACATGCAAAATGTATCTTGAGCGGATGAGTAAGATCGGTATGACGCTTGAAATCGAGCTTGGAGTGACCGGTGGTGAAGAGGACGGAGTGGACAACAGCCACATCGACAATGCCTTGCTCTATACTCAGCCCGAAGAGGTAGCCTATGCCTACGAAGAGTTGCGCAAAGTCAGTGACAACTTCACTATTGCCGCTTCGTTTGGCAATGTTCACGGCGTCTACAAGCCCGGAAATGTCGTCCTGACACCGAAAATCCTCGACAATTCTCAGCAATACATCGAAGAGAAATTCGGCACCGATCCCAAACCGGTCAATTTTGTCTTTCACGGGGGTTCAGGATCAACCATAGAGGAGATCCGCGAAGCGATCGAGTATGGGGTGATCAAGATGAACATCGATACCGATACCCAATGGGCATTCTGGGACGGCGTGCGTGGATACGTCGCTCAGTACCACGCCTATCTCGAAGGGCAAATCGGCAACCCCGAAGGGGACGACAAGCCCAACAAAAAATACTATGATCCCCGAAAATGGCTCCGAGCCGGGGAACTCTCGATGGTCGCACGCCTCGAAAAAGCGTTTAGCGATCTCAACTGTATGAATCGATTTTAAGTTTTCAGGGGAGGAGCATGAGCTCTATAATCTAAGCAGAAGATATGGGGCTGGGACTTTAGTCCCACTAAAAGCGTAAGCGTAACTTCTTGTGGGACTAAAGTCCCAGCCCCTTTGTGAATTAAAAATCGTCGAGGTCGATGCTTGACTTGGCGTAATTCGATACATTACTCTCAAAGAAATTACTTCGTACCTCATTCATGTTCAAATGTTTCGTGACCAACTGTTGCAGATACGTCTCGGGGGTCTCTTCGAAGATGGGGTCGAGGCCGATAGTTTTGAGGCGACTGTTAGCGTAGTTGTGGACGGTACGTTCCATCAATTCGGGGGTGGTTCCCATGATGGGGAAACTGTCGAGAAGGTAGTTGCCATACTCCAGCTCGATATCCACAGCATCCCGGATCATGTTGTAGCACTCGTCGATGGTGGCCGCGCTGATTTTGTTTTCTTTGACGATGGTTTTAAAGATGTTTCCAAAGAGCGGCATGTGGGTATTGAGTTCATCGCGGGCGATGAATTTGATCATATCGCGGGCTCCGGGGACTTTGTCTCCAAGCAGGTAAATGTAGCTGAATCCCAGCAGAAAGTAAATCCCTTCGAGGTTGACACTCGCCATAGCGCTGAGGAGCATTTTCTCAGCTGAGCCTCCGTCGATGTACCTGGCAAACTGTTCAGCGATACGCTGGTTTTTCCGGTTGAGAGCCTGATCGTATTTGTAGAGGTTGAAGACCTCTTCGGAGTTGCCGGCGGCATCGAGGAGGACGGCGTAGGATTTGGAGTGATTGACCTCCTGCATGATTTGGAGGCTCAGAACCGATTTGACCAGACGGTTGTTGGCGAGGCGACGGAAGTCACTCAGGTACTCTTCCTGAGCACTGTCGTTGAAGCTCAGCTGTGCAAAAGTGAGTTTGTAGATGGATTGTTCATTGTCACTGAGGGCTGAGAAGTTTTTGCTCTCGGCAGACGTGTTGACTTCGGATGGGAACCAGGTGTTGGCATTCATCAAATCGTAGATATTGCTGTCCCAACGGTATTTGGAGCGGTTGAAATCGACGAAACCGGTCGGAGAGCCTCCGTAGATCTTTTCATCGAGAATGTCTTCTCCGTTCGGGTTATAAAAATGTGTTGCATCCATGGTGTTTCTCCTGAAATAAGTGCATCATTTTACCCGATTCTGATGTAAGTCAAGCTAAAATTTCCTGTAATAAAAAGGTAACATTTGATGCAAAAAACTTCCCTTGCTTTGCCCAGCCCTGTCGAGCAGATTGTTGTTGATGATTCCCCTTTTTATCTCAAACACGATGAGCGGATTCACCCCGACTTTTCGGGGAATAAAGCCCGGAAATTTCATTATTTTCTCACCCATGACTTCCCGGAAATTCGCCGGGTTGTCTCCTATGGGTCGCCGCAGTCCAATGCGATGTACTCCCTTTCGGTGCTGGCACGGATGCGGGGGTGGGTGTTTGATTATTATGTCGATCACGTCGCCGGATACCTGCGGGAAAACCCACACGGCAACTACGCCCGTGCCCTGGCCAACGGCATGCAGATCCACACGACACCCCGCCCCCAGATCCTCCTGCCCGACACGCTCCTGATCCACGAAGGGGGACGACAGGTCGAAGCGGAGTACGGTGTTGCGATCTTGGCGCAAGAGATAGCAGATTGGCAACACGAGCAGGGGATCGAGCATCTCGATATCTTCTTCCCTTCCGGCACAGGTACCACCGCCCTGTATCTCCAAAAAACCCTATCAACCATCCACCATCCACCATCCACCGTATATACCACTCCGTGCGTAGGCGATGCCGAATACCTCCGCAAACAGTTTACTATCCTCGAGCCTGACCCACACCTGTGGCCGATGATCCTCGATTTGCCACACAAATACCACTTTGGCAAACTCTACCGGGAGTTTTACGAAATTTGGATAGAATTACACCAACAAACCGGCGTGACATTTGATCTCCTCTACGACCCAAAAGGGTGGCTGACGCTCCTGAAGCATCGCGACCAAATGGGTCAGCATCTTCTCTACCTCCATCAGGGGGGATTGCAGGGAAATGAGAGCATGCTCAAGCGTTATGAGCGTAGATTTTCGCACGCCTACAAGGATAAAACGAAATGAAAACATTTAGCACGACCGATGCAGACTTCCAAGTCAACTTTGATGAACTTCTTGCCCGGGGAGCGATGGATATAGAAGGGGTCAGCACGATCGTAAACGATCTGCTCAAAGAGATACGCACCGGCGGCAACGCAGCACTGCGAGAACAAATCGCCCGGTTTGACCGCTGGAGTCCCCAGAGTGATGACGAGCTTAAAGTCCGCTCGGAGGAGATGAAGGCTGCCTACGAAGCGATCGATCCCAAGCTCCGGGATGCCCTCCAGCTGGCGTACGACCGTATCCGCGACTACCACGAGAAACTCATGCCCAGGACATGGATGGAGACGGATGCCACCGGCAGCGTACTGGGGCAAAAAGTCACCCCCGTCGATCGTGCCGGCCTCTACATCCCCGGGGGCAAAGCCGCCTATCCCAGCAGTCTCCTGATGAATGTCATCCCCGCCCAGGTGGCCGGAGTCGGGGAGATCGTCGTCTGCACCCCCGCACCGGACAATGAGCTCAACGAACTTCTCCTGGCTGCCTGTCACCTTTGCGGGGTTGAGAATGTCTTCCGTGTCGGCGGAGCCTCGGCGATCGGGGCGATGGCATACGGCACCGAGACGATCCCCAAAGTAGATGTCATCACAGGGCCGGGCAATATTTTCGTCGCCACCGCCAAAAAACTGGTCTACGGCGAGGTCAACATCGACATGATCGCCGGCCCGAGTGAGATCGGCGTATTGGCGGATCGTTCCGCTCCGGCTGATCTGCTGGCGATGGATCTCCTTTCTCAGGCAGAGCACGACGAGATGGCCAGTTCGATCCTCATCACCGACGATGCCGATCTGGCGGCCTCAGTCGCCCAAGAGATCGAAGGCTTCCTCGGTACCCTCTCGCGAGAGACCATCGCCCGCACATCAATCGCGGAACGCGGAGCGATCATCATCGCCCGCGACATGGACGAAGCGGTCGATCTGATGAACCAGATTGCCCCTGAGCACCTCGAGGTGGTCACTGAAGATCCCATGAGTCTGCTCCCCTCCATCCGGCATGCTGGAGCAATCTTCCTCGGCCGCAATACCCCAGAGCCCATCGGCGACTACATCGCCGGCCCCAACCACACACTGCCTACCGGCGGTACAGCACGGTTTTATTCGCCTCTGAGCGTAGAACATTTCCTCAAAAAGTCCTCCATCATCTCTATGAGTGAAGCGGGGATCAACGCCATCGGCGAAGAGTGCGCCATGATCGCCCACACCGAGGGGCTTACCGCCCACGAAGCCTCGGTGCGGATGCGCCTGAAAAAAGAGCACGAAGGTTCCGAGCACGACAAGCGCTTCAAAGGTCTTGATGGTGACGATGATCTCCTCTCTAAGCTTGGCATCGACCTCAATGGTGAAAAGATCAACATCGACCTGGGGAAAACCAAAGGCTTTTTTGATGCGGTTGGTGAGAAGCTTGCTTCCAAAGCCGAAAAACTTCAGAACGACATCGCAAGCGGCTCAGTCGATCTGGGCGAAAACGTCGGGGTCAAAGTGGACAAAGAGCAGATCAATATTGACCTTGGAAAAACCAGAAGCTTCATTGATGATCTGGGAAAAAAGATTGCGGGGTTTGTCGATCAGATTGATGATGTGGTTAAGGACATCAAGAAGTAGCTTGCCCCCTCCTCGTTCCCACCGTCCCGGTGGGAATGCATATTTGAGATATTTATGTTGATCATGCCCTGATAGGCTTAGCGAGTTGTTTGGGCTCCGATAGGCATTCCCACGCAGGAGCGTGGGAACGAGCGGGAAGTAGTTTGCAGGGGCTTGGGCTTCAGCCCAACCAAACGCAAAGCGTATCTGTGGGACTGAAGTCCCAGCCCCATGCAATACTAAAAATATGACAATCTGACATATTTTTCTTCCCCTCCTCCAATTTTCGCTACAATATCCTCAAGACAAACATTAGGATATGTTCATGCCAGCCACCAATACCATCGCGTGCCCAAAATGCGGCACTCAAATTGACATTGACGCGATCTTTTATCATCAGGTAGAGGAGAAATTCAAACACCAACAAATTGAGGAGCGGCGCAAGCTTCAGGCTGAGATCGACGGAGCGCGTGCTCAGTACAAAAACCACCTCGATAGCCTCAAGAAAAAAGAAGAAGCCCTTGCCACCGAAAAAGAGCACTTTGATGAGGCGTTGCGCAAAGCGACCCGGGAGCAGCTGCGCAAAGATCGGGAGCAGATGGCGCAGGAGCTCAAGCAACAGCTTGCCGAGGAGCAGAGTGCTGCGATGGCGGCCCTCCAGAAAGAGCTTGAGGAGAAATCGGGCAAACTTCAGGAGCTTCACGCGGCTACTGCTCGTATCGCTCGACTTGAGCGCGAAAAGGCCGAAGCATCTGCCCGCGCCAAAGCCGAAGCGGAGCTGGAGCTCAACAAACGGCTGGCTGAAGAGAAGCAGAAGCTTCAAAAAGCGATCGATGACGAAACTGCCCTCAAACTCAAAGAGAAAGACGAGCAGCTCGAGCAGCTCAAGCGCAGTCTTGAAGATGCTAAACGCAAAGCCGATCAGGGGAGCATGCAAATACAGGGTGAAGCGTTGGAGCTGGCGATCGAGAGCTGGCTGGCATCGCAGTTTCCGTTTGATACCATCGAAGAGGTCAAAAAAGGAGCCTTCGGTGCTGACTGCATTCAGACGGTCCATACCCGTGAGCTCCCCAACTGCGGTATTATCTGCTATGAGTCCAAGAACACCAAAGCATGGTCGGATAGCTGGATCACCAAGCTCAAGCAGGACATGCTCAAGGTAGGCGCCGACATCGGGGTACTTGTCACGTCGGTCTATCCGAGCGGCATGGAGCGGATGGGGTTTGTCGATGGGATCTGGGTGTGCAGTCTCGACGAGTTCAAAGGCTCAGCCGCCTTGCTGCGTGATGGGCTTATCCGGGTGCACAAAAGCATCCAGCGCGAAGAGAACCGCGGAGACAAGATGGCGCTGCTCTACTCGTATCTGACCGGCAACGAATTTGGGATGCAGATGCGCGCGATCGTGGATGGCTTCATGGCGATGCAGGCCGAGCTGGACAAAGAACGCCGCTCCCTCATGGCATCCTGGAAACGCCGTCAGAAGATCATCGACGGCGTACTGACCAACACCACCGAAATGTACGGAGCCTTCCAGGGGATCGCCGGAGCCGGAGCGTTGACCCATATCGAGGCGCTGGAGCTGCCGGAGAGTTTTGAGGAGGAATAGTTAGATGATTACACGTGATGCTATGCGAAGATATGCAATTTTATTTACAGCTCCTGCGTTGATGGGTATTTTTTTTAATCTGATAATCGGTTTAGATGTTTATAAACCAATTATTGCTTTGATAGTTCCTTCTATTACACTTTATGCTCTTTCATTTTTGTTTGAAAAAGAAAAAAATGTTTGGTATTGCGACAGGTGCATATTGAGCTGACTCGTGATCAAATAAAGTTTGGTGTTTGTCCTGCATGTGGTGATAGGGTTAAAGGCTTTCGAGGTGAGCATCGGCTTTGATGAATTTGGATGAATACAGAGATCGATATTCTCGCTATAGCTTAATCCTTGGATACATGGCATGAGATGTTAGTTGGGCTGAATTCCAAACCCCTCTTAATTGCAGAAAGTTATGCCACTTCTTCATTGATTGGTATTTGACATCATATTCTATAAACGATATAATACCCACAATATGTAGTAAAAAGGCACTATCATGCAGACAATGGCGATACGGGATTTGAAGAATAATCCCTCCCATATGACCGAGTATCTCGAGCACAATCAGAGTGTCTTCATCACCAAACACAGCAAACCCATCGGGATTACCCTCCCACTGAATGATGATGTGTTCTCCGTGGGGTTGCGCCAATCTGCGGCGATCGATCAGTATCGGCATGGACTCATTTCACTGGGGAAAATGGCGGAATTTCTCTCCATCACCAAAACCGAAGCGATCCGGCTCGTCGATCGTCTCGGTATCGACTGGCTCGACTACACTCCCGAGGAGCTCGAAGAGCAGGCCATCGCAGCCGGAGCCTACCGCCGCGCATGATCCTCTCGGATGCCACGGCGATCATTGCCCTGATCAACATCGATGAACTTTCGCTCCTCAAACAGTTTGCCCGTACGATTCTCATCCCCGAAGAAGTCTATCGTGAGATTGCCCACTATTCACATGCCCGTGCCTGCGTCGACCGTGAAATTGCCGAGGGGTTTATAGAGATCACGACGTACAACGATCCGACTCTTTTCAGGGATTTCTGCTATCTCCTTGATGCCGGAGAATCTGCAGCTATTGCCATCGCACTCGAGCGTAACCTTCCCCTCATCATCGACGAAAAGAAAGGTCGCGCTTTTGCCCGAAGACAGGGTGTAGAGATCATCGGTCTGATCGGCATCCTCCGCTACCTTTACATCGAAGGCACTCTTTCTCAAAAACGCACTGAGGAGATCATCGACAAGCTGAATGCATCGGATTTTCGGATCAGTGAGAAGTTGTTGGGGATGATTTTGGGAGATGTTTAGTGTTTATTAAGTCACCTTCTGAAGGAATTAAAAGCATTGAAAGGATTGCTCCATGGCAACTGAACCCGTGAGCCCGACACGGCATCCGATCACCCGCACTGTTTCGCTCGATGAAAACGAGATAGAATTTACGGCCATGCGGGAGCGGAGCTCTGACCCATATCGAGGCGCTGGAGCTGCCGGAGAGTTACTTTATATTTATTTAATTATTATTGTATATAATAACCATATACAAAAGGTATAAAGA
>WFSU01000011.1 GCA_015485845.1 Nitratifractor sp.
CCGTAGACGTGGACATTGATTGTAAAAAAGTATTCCCCAAAGCGGCGTCGCACGTCCTCGGGCTGAAGGAGCATGATGTACGCCTGATCATCATAGTCGGCGAAAGGTTCTCCGAGAAGATCGTTGTCGGTGTTGAACGCCTCCGTTTCCGCCAGACGCTGCGGTTCGCGGATGAGTAGATGGTACTCCCACACACCGCCGCCGAGATCGACCGCTTTCCAGAGACCGGGAGTGACGGGGTAGCGACGGTGCCCACCGGCTATTTTGAGTGCATGGGGTTTTTGATAGAGCCCTTTTCCTTTTGGAACCAATCCGAGATCTTTCAGCTGCTTTTCGCCTGGGAAAAATGGGATCTTGGCATCATGAAAGTATTCGTCGATGAATTCCTGCAAGTCATCGTTGGCCGCTTCGAACGACGCAGCGGAGTAGCTGTCGTGGCAGATTTGGTGTATTGGTGGATGGTGGATGGTGGATGGTGGATGGTGAAGAGAAGGCTTCAGCCTCACTTTGGGGTTGTCTTGTTTGGTGAGCGTCGGGGTGAGACTGAAGTCTCCACTTCCGGGGAGGGGTGAGTTTTCTTTGGAAGTGATGGCTTCAGCCTCACCCGATGTGCCATGTGCTGTGAGCGTTGGGGTGGGACTGAAGTCTCCACTTCCGGAGTGGATGGTTTTGACTTTAGATAGAGGTGTTGCGACGGCTATGGATGTTGAGTCCGCCGGGAGGTGGATGGGGAGCCCCAGTAGAATCAGAAGGCTAATAGCAGGTCGGAATGCTCTCCGAATCATTCGCGAACTCCTGTAAAAATTTGAGCAGATGATCATGCTCTTTGGCAAAACGATCGCTTTTGAGGTAGGTGATGATCTCCTGTGTGCCGTTTTCATCTTCGTGGAGCTCGACGAGCTCTTTGGCGTGGTGGGCCAGCAATCCTTTCCACTCAAGGACGGTGGCCATATTGCCGCCAAGCTTACCGGATCCGTGGCAGTGGCTGCAGGCTTTGAGATAGTACTGCTGTCCGACCTTCTCCTGCGTGACATGGGGAGCATGGGATTTGCCCCAGAGCAGGGGAGCAAACAGCAAAAAGGGGATTAGCAGGGTGTTACTTCGCATGGGAGCTCCTTGTATCGGGTAGAGGAGGATACTGTTTGCCGTAAAGCTTATCGAAACGCTTGAGGGCTTCACGCCCCCAGCGGATAAACTCCGAGGGCTTCCAATATCCGTAGATGATCATGTGTTTTTTCCCTTTGCGGTAGAGTTTCTCCTCCCTGGGACCCATGTAGACAAACGCCGGGGTCATGCTCACCAGAAAACGCTCAGGTGCCTGCCCCGAATCGTCCTCTTCGATGCTGTCACTGCCGGTGGCGACATCGAGATCCAGTCGGACAAAGTTTGCCTTGAGAAAGGCAGAGACCTTGAGATCGGGAAACACTTCTTCGATCATTTTCGGGCAGTAAAAACAGCGGCGGGAGTGGAGGAAGAGGATAATGGGCTTGTGCTCTTTGAGTGCTTTCTCTTTGGCATCGTTGAGGTTTTGCATCCAGCCAAGTTGTGATGTTGTGATGATGTCGGCCGAGAGAGCTGTGACCCACATAATGCTCAGGAGAAACGTTCGTATCATGCACCACCTCGTTTCTGTCCATTGTAATCTAACCGCCCTTAGAGGTGTTTGAAGCTGCGGGAAAAAATAGGGCACTTTGTGGGCACATTAGAGAGGTGCGCTTGGCGCACCGTGTAATTAGTAATTGGTAATTGGTGATTAGTGGATGGTGGATGGTGGATGGTTCTGTAGGGTTGGCTTCAGCCGACCACACATACGTTCGCGTGTAATTGCACACACCGAAAAATGAAAAACAGGAGACCAGAGAGGGGCTGGGGCTTCAGCCCCACAAGAGGCTGCTTGTCTCAGGAGTGCTTCGGTCGTACGCGGCAGATGCCACGCAGGCGGCGTCGGTAGGAGCCGATGTCGTAGCGGGAGATGGTGTTTTTGCCCACACCGCTCGAGGATTGCTGGAAGAGGTGTTTCTTGGGGTCAACAATGATCCCGACGTGGCCGATACGGCGGTGGCGGGTGCGGAAAAAGATCAAATCCCCCTTCTTAGCATTTTTCATGGAGACTTTTTTGCCGTGCTTGAGGGCGTAGTCGTACTGGTCACCGGAGACTCGGGGGAGGTCGATGCCGTATTTTTTAAAAACCAACTGGGCAAACTTGGAACAGTCGATCCCTTTTTTGGGGTTGTTGCCGCCCCATTTGTAACGGATGCCGAGGTAGTGACGGGCGTCTTTGACGATCTTCTGAGCGAAGGTCATTTGCTCCTTGACCCGCAGGGTCTGACCGACGAGGATACGGTGGGTACGAAAGTCGGTCTGGTTGGCACGGATGAGATCCTGCAACGGCATGTGAAAGCGGCGTGCCAGAGCCAGTGGGCTGTCGCCGGGATGGACGACGTAGGGTTGTGTGGCACCTGAATAGGTATAGACTTTGATCGGTTGGCCGATGCGCAGAGTGGAGCGGTAGGTGAGGGTGGGGTTGGCTTTGAGGAGTTGTTTGATGGTCATGGCATGGCTGCGGGCGATGGAGTAGAGGGTGTCGCCTCGCTTGACGGCGTGGTTTCCGAGATTCTGGCCGAACAGCATGGAAAAAGTAATCGTGATCCAAAAGATGTATTTCATTGCACTTCCGTAATTGAATTATTGTGGATCGTATTATAGTTAAGATCTGTTAATAATCAATAAACAGAAAGTGTATGGTGGTTAACAGTAAATGTATGGATCGTGACGTGTGTATTCATCAAAAAACAGGGGCAGATAGGTTATGATACGGTACTATTTTTCAAGGTTTCGATATGCAATACTACCTCCCCATTTTGACTTTCCATGTTCTCTCTGTCCTCTCGTGGATGGCTGTCCTTTTTTACATGCCTCGACTTTTCGTCTATCATCAAGAGAACCGGGACAAAAAAGATTTTACTGACGTGGTCAAGGTACAGGAGAGGATGATTTATGTCGCCATCGGTCTCCCGGCAATGTGGGCGACGATCCTCAGCGGTGCGACCCTGCTGTACCTCAATCCTGCCCTCCTGAGCCAGGGGTGGATGCTGGCCAAACTCGCGGTGCTGGTACTGCTGATCGCGTACAGTTTCTCGATGGAGCACTACCGAAAAATCCTCCTCGAAGACCGCTGCACCAAATCCGGCCAATTCTTCCGTGCCTACAACGAAGTCCCCACCATCCTCGCGATCCTCATCGTCACCTATGTTATTACCAAATCGATCCCGGTTTATTTCTCCATTGGGATTACGGCGTTTTTTGGGTTTGTGATTTATAAGATTTTGACGAAGAAGGTTGGTGAGAATTAGGAAGCAGGAGTGAGGAAATAGGAATTTTGGGGATTGGGCTTTAGTCCAATTTTTGTGGGACTGAAGTCCCAGCCCCAGAAGCGCAGAGTATCAGAGGGTACGCGATAGCACACCGCATGCCTCTCGTGCCATATCTCCCGATATGGCACGCATACATCACACATCAGGCGACAATAAGTCCATTCCCCATCGGGAGATGGGGAACGAGAAGGTCTACACTCCCTGCGAACTCAAATGCAACCCCACCACTCCGACAATGATCAAAGCGATGCTGCCGATCTTGGCGAGGCTGACGGGTTCTTTGAAAAGATAAATCCCCACGATTGTGATCAGCGCCGTACCGACCCCTGACCAGATCGCATACGCCATGCTCATGTCGAAGCGCTTGAGAGCCAGCGTGAGGGCTCCGAGGGAGAGGAGATAAAAGACCATCATGGCTACCGAAGGTCCGATGCGGGTGAACCCTTCGGAGAGTTTCATCGATGTGGTTCCGGCCACTTCGAGGATGATGGCGGATAGGAGGTAGAGGTAGTATTGCATGGTTATGCTCCTTTCAATTGTTGGCGACTCGTAGGTCGGGATACCCTTATCCCGACGCAAGGTTACACGACAGAAATGGTTCATACAACAAAGGTAACTTTCATTGCCATCAAGAGGCTGGGATTTCAACCCCACAAAAATATACAACCATCACGGTTATTGCACCCAGTGTCGGGATAAGGGTATCCCGACCTACGCGTAACACGCCAAAAACAATCCACAAAAATTCTACCCGCTACTTTCTACACCGCCTCCTCCATCGCAAACAAAGTCTCTTTCATTCGGTCGGTTTGGGATTCGATGACGCCGAGGGCATCCTGGAGACCGTGGTTGTAATACGCACTTCCGATCAAATCTCCGAAAAAATCAAGGAGAAACTCCGCGTCGAACTGGCCGATTTCATCGTTAAGTTCTTCGGCGAAGTAGGTTTTGATTTTGGAGACGAAGTGGGCTTTCTGTGCGGGGGAGTATTCTATTTTTTTCATGAGGTGTTTTCCTTTGTTTTGCCAAGGGGGGTCAGGTGATTCATGATTCATCTGCTGCACTTCGTAACAGCAGACAAATCACAAATCACCAGACCCCTGAATTAGTTCGCGTAGGGTGTGCAACAGCACACCAAAATCGCAAGGCGATTGTTAAAATTTTCCCGTAATGTAGTCGTTGGAAGGTGTGCTATTGCGGCACCCTACGCGAACCATCGCAAGCGATGTTTGCGGGACTGAAGTCCCGACCCCTTTTGTTTCCTTCTCTTTGGGGATTGGACTTCAGTCCAACCAAACGCGTCAGCGTATTTGTCTTGTGATATGGAGCGATGCTCCATTTGTGGGACTGAAGTCCCAGCCCCTTTCCAAATAAGAGCGCTGCAAAGCAACGCAAACCAAAATTCCTAACTCCTCACTCCTCGCTCCTAACTCTCTTCCACCGTTCCCTCATATCGTTTGCGCATCCAACGGTCGATCGGATAAATCAGACGATAAATCACCGGGACGACGAGGAGGGTGAGGAACATCGAGCTGACCAATCCGCCGATGACGGCAACGGCCATAGGCGCTTTGGACTCGGCACCGAATCCGTGGCTAATGGCCAAAGGTAGCATCGCGAAGACCATGGCGATGGTGGTCATGAGGATGGGCCGGAGGCGTTTTTCGCCTGCTTCGATGAGGGCGTCGTTGACTGCTTTGCCCTCATTCACGGATTCGTTGGCGAAGTCCACGAGGAGGACGGCGTTTTTGCCCACCATCCCCATGAGGAGGATGAAGCCGATCATGACAAAGAGGCTGAAGTGGTAGCCGGTGAGGTAGA
>WFSU01000012.1 GCA_015485845.1 Nitratifractor sp.
GTCATGTGTATGTCGTTGACTACAGCAAACCGAACTTCCCCATCGTCGGTGATATTCCCAACATCGGTAAAGTCCTCCACGATGCGTTCTTGAATGAGAACAAAGGTGAAGACTATGGTCGTTATGTGCAGGTGGCTTCTCAGGGATCCGACCTGATGGGTATCGTGGATCAGAAGACCATGAAGCTCGCTGCCAAAGTATACACCGGTAAAAAGTCCAAGCCACACCCTGGTCAGGGATCCAGCTGGTTTAACAAAAAGATGGGCAAGCAGCTCAATGCAACGCAAAGCATGAACTTTGGTCAAGTTGTCATCTGGGAATCTCCGAGCTGGAAAGTGGTCAAGAAGATCAAAACAGCCGGTGGTGGACTCTTCGTCGGTACGGGTGAAGATACTCCCTGGATCTGGTCTGACTGTGTTCTCGGCGGGCCCAAGAACTACAACAAAGTTTATCTTATCAACAAAGAGACACTTGAGACAGACCGTATCATCGAAGTGGGCAAAAAAGAAGGTCACTTGATCGATGCCAAGACCAACAAAGTACTCCAGACCTGGGATGCTACTCAGTATGAGAAGGTGCCTGTTAACGAGGTTGCATCTAAAATGAGCAAAGAGACATTGATGCCTCCTGTCCCTGCTGACAAAAAAGGACCTAAAGTCAAAAATCCTGTTCAGCCTCGCTTGCTGCATGCTGAGCCTGCCAACCACGGTAAATGGACGATGATCTCTGAGTGGACGACCGGCCGTATCGGTATCTACGAGTCTGAGACCGGTAAATTCGTCAAGTACATCTACAACTTGACCACACCGACTTTCACCTACTCTGTTGAGCACCGCCAGCACGTACCCGGCGCGTAAGTTCCTGTCACATCTCTCTCCTCTCTGGAGGGAGGGTGATCTGTTGAGCCGATTGCGACAATCGTTTCAATAGATTATCAAGGCGTCTCTACCATGAAATCTCCTTTATTTATTTTTGTCTATCTCCTCTTGATCCTTTCACCCGTACACGCCAAATACAGGGACAACCACTCGTGTGCTGAGTGCCATGAGAAGATCGTCGATGAGTTCCAGCACTCTGCCCACTCCTGGGGCTATTTCAAAGATCCCTTGCACCGTAAGATCGCCGACAAAATCAGCACCCAAAAGTACGACTGTGCCCCCTGCCACATGCCGATGGCCGACAATATAGAAGCGATCGTCACCGGCAAAGCCCGCCCCGATCCCAACAACACAACCCACACCGACGCGGTGAGCTGCTACTTCTGCCACACCATTGCCTATGTCAAAAAAGCCCATCGATTCAATGTCAACGTCATGGCGCACCAAGCCGATAATTACAAGCCCACCCTCTATGGTCGCCTCGAATACCCCGATCACAACGACCAGCACTCCTCGGTGACCAATCCAATCTATGCCAAAAAAGTCTGTACCGGTTGCCATTCGCACAAGCTGAACGAAAACAATGTTACCATCTTCCATGCGATGAAGGAGGGGCAGACGAGTGAGAGCTGCATCCGATGCCACATGCCCGAACTCCCCGGCGGATCGGAAAAGATGGATCGGCGTTCACGCGGGCACCATGCCAGCCACGCCTTTCTCGGCATCCATGATGCTGCCTTCCGAAAAAAGGGGCTCGACATTAACGTGACGGCTCAAGGCACCCAGTTGCAAGTGTTGCTGCACAACAAAATGGATCATCCCCTCATCATCCAGTCGGCTCGGGCGAAATTCCTCCACATCTCCCTCTCCCGGGATAAGAAAGTGCTGTGGCAAAACTATCAGAAAGACCCGAGAGAGGACAAACAGGGCTACTTCGGATACCACTTCAAAAAGGACGGCAAGCCGATCGTGATCCCCTACCACTCTACGGAAGGATTTGTCCACAACCTTGGTGCACAGGAGCGTCGGACACTTCAGTACACAATCCCTGCGCTGAAAAAAGGGGATCGGATTGTCGTCACCTACTATGTTCAGCTGGCCAAAACCGACTGCGCCAAAGCCGTTGATCTGACCGGAAGCCCGTTGACGCATCCGGAGGTAATCACGAAGATTGAATGGAAAGCTCGGTAATGATGAGGATCGCGTAGGGTGCGTAATTGCGCACCTTTCAACGGTTTTTTCCCCGGAAGTGGGGACTTCAGTCCCACCCAAAGCTCAAACGACGTGGGTACCTCAAGGTGGGGCTGAAGCCTCCACTTCCAGATAAATCGCTCAGCGATTTTGGTGTGCTGTTGCACACTACGCGGGGAGGGAGATGGTTACACTTGATCCCACAACCGATGCGTCATTTCCCGGATTGCTTCGTAGTGTTCATCGCACGAAGGAAAACCGGGTAGCATTTCCAATGCTAACCAGAGCTTTTCTTCGTCGTCCCCAGATAGAAAAGTCTGATATATCGCATCCCTTATTTCAAACAATTGCCGTACCAGATACCATGCCTGAAGCAACTCTACCGAATAACGGTTGAGGACGTTTTGGCTGAACACTTCAAACGTCTCCGCGCCGCTTCGTTCAAAATCTTCTATGATCGCCTGAAACAATCCGCCCAGACTTCGCTCCGGAACCGAGTAGTAGATCATCCGTGCCGGAGCCGGGTCGGGTGCTTCGACGGCACCGAGGAAGATCCGTACCGCCCGCTCGGTCTCGCCGTAGAGGTTGGTACGCAGGCCGATCAGGCCAATGTCGCTGTGGTAGTGGCGGCCACACCCTTTGAGGCAGCCGCTGAAGCCAATAGTGATACCGTACTCTGTTAATGTTTGA
>WFSU01000013.1 GCA_015485845.1 Nitratifractor sp.
CAAAACACTCGGGTGCTTTTTGAAACACCCGATGCAACTATTTCCCCATTTTTTTCTTTTTCCCCCTACTTCCCCCCCCCTTGTATGTTAAGCTTTGGGCGTATTCCAAATACCACTAGGAGGCAAGAATGAAAAAGATCATCGGTTCAGTGGCGGTCACCGCCCTGATGGCAATGTCAGCAATGGCGCTGGAAGTTCCAGCCAATCACATGGTAGATGCCGCGTGGGTCAAAGCCCATCTCGGTGACAAAGATCTCGTCATTGTCGATGTCCGTAAGAAAGGCTACGACAAAGGACACATCAAAGGTGCCGTCCATTGGGCAGGGAAAAATTTCCGTGAAGGACGCTATTACAGCAAGATCACCAAGAAAGCGATTCCCGGCTACATCGGAGCTCCTCTGACCGTCGAGCGCACCATGAAGCGCAGCGGCATCACCCCCAACAGCGTCGTTGTTTTCTACAGCGGTGGTACCAAAGCCAAAGATTTCCGGGATGCGGCGCTGGCCATGTACACCGTCGAATTCTACGGATTTAACAACGATGCTCTCCTCAACGGTGGCTTCGCCGGATGGCAAAAAGCCGGCGGTGCGGTGGAAACCGAAAAGGCGCATCCGGCCAAGAGTGATTACAAAATCACTAAATTCAACCAGGGCGTTATTGCCACAGGCGAAGACGTCGATGAGGCCGTCTGGACCGGGGATTACCAGACCGTTGATACTAACGGTAAAGGGAAGCACTGGGATGGCGTAGCCGGTATCGATCCCCGTCGTCTCAAAGAGGGGCATCTCCCCGGAGCAAAAGCCATGCATACAAAAGTATTGGCAGCCGCCAAAGACGGCGTTTTCTACATCAAAGACAAAGCCGGTATTCTGGATGAGTACAAAAAAGCAGGCATCGACCCGGCCAAACCGGTCATCTGGTACTGCAACACCGGACACCTCGCCGCCGGGGGATGGTTTGTCCAGAAGTACATCATCGGGATGGAAGACGGCAAAAACCGTGTCTACAGCGGTTCGATGGCTGACTACACCCGCTGGCCCAAGCGTAAGTTGGTCAAAGGGGACGAATAAGCGTGGCGATCGACCGATCGTCTGAAGAGGTGGAGGTGTTGCTCCTCTGTGCCGATCTGATGGAATACCCGGACGAACGGCACCCGGACTTGGTTCAACGCCTCGCTGCACTGGTGAATGACGACACGTGCACACTTTCCGACTGGAACGCAGAAGAAATCGCCGCAGAATATCTGCAAGTTTTCTCCATCGGTGCCAGTGGTAAGCGTACCGTACCCTACGCCGCATGGTGGCGGGACGGCCAATTGCGAGGACCTGCCTTTCGGCGGATCGAAGCGTTTTATACCGAACAGGGATATGCGCTCGACCCCGAGGAGCCTCTGCCGGCCGATCACCTCTCCGTCATGTTGCGTTTTCTTTCCATCCTGATTGAGGAAGGAGAGAGGGAGACGGCAAAAGCGTTTTCCAGATTTTTAACCTGGTTGAATGATTTTGAAAAATCTCTGGAGAGCACTTCGGTGCTATGCTCCTTCCCGATGGCTGCGCGGGCAGCCGCACGGATCGTCGCTTCGCTGAAGACACCATAGCCCGCATTGCGGCCTGCAATGCCAATCTCAGGTACTATGCACTGCGTTTCAACATGACAAACCGGTTTGTAGTGCTATAACAAAGGGGACAGTATGCAGACAAATACAGTACCCGCAGCCCGAAAATCTGCGACCGGATGGTTCATCCTGTCGCTTATCGTCGCTGCGGTCGGTTTGTACGGGATGATTCAAGTTTTTGTCCACGGGCAGGAAGCCTCGTACAACATCAGCAGAGAGGTGCCGTGGGGCTTGCTCATTATCGGCTATTCGTTTTTCGTGGCCGTCAGTGTCGGAACGGCGACGATCAGTGCGCTGGCACATGTGTTTGATGTGGAACCGTTCCATGTCATCAGCAAAAAAGTCGCCATGGCTTCTCTGGCAGCCCTCATCGGTGCCTTTTATCTGATCTTCTGGGAACTCGCCGGCCCGTTCCATCTCCAGGCGCTGCGCCTTGTGGTTTACTTTACCGAATTCAAAATCACATCACCGATCTGGTGGATGGTCACCTTCTACATGCTGGAGTTGCCATTGCTGGCGCTGGAAGTCTATTTCCTCACCAGTCACAAGAAGAACGCAGCTTTCTTTGCTGCACTGATCGGCTTTTTCCTCGGGATCATCGCCTACGGAACACTGGCATACGTCTTCGCCTCCAACGCCACCCATCCGCTGTGGCACACCAACGGCTACTCGATCTTCTTCATCCTCTCAGCTATCGCTGCCGGGGCAGGGTTGATCCTGATCATGCTCGCCTTCAACCGCCGGGCACACAACGCGGATCGCGCCGTAAACGCTTTGAGCAAGACCTTGTTCATTCTCCTGTTTTTCATGCTGTTCATGGATGTGTGGAATGTGCTGGTCAACATTTACGGCGCCGATTCGGAACTGAGTGAGACCATGCGGCTTTTTATCGGCAACGGCGCACTGGCGTCCAACTTCACCTACGGAGAGATCGGGCTGGGGATCCTCGTACCGATGCTGCTGCTGGTGCTGGGGCGTTTCCGCTCATTCACGCTGGGGATGCTGGCAGGCTTGTTGACAATCGTCGGGGTCTTCTTTGCCCGCTTCGACATCATCGTCGGGGGGCAGATGCTCACCCGGCCTTCGACCCTGATGCCGTTTGAGATGCATCACTATTTCCCTTCCCTCTCCGAATGGACCCTCTTTGTCAGCGGATTGGGGGTCGCGGGGGTGATCTATTTCCTCGGCGCAATGGTTTTCAATCTTGAAGAGGAGGTGCACGCATGAGACGGCATAATTTGAACCGACGGGGATTTTTAAAACTGGCGGGCGTCAGCTCAGTGGCATTCGGAGCGGCCTCGACCGGCCTCCCCTCACCGCTGCGTGCTTCGGCCAACGAAAAAGCCACCCGGGGGCAACGCTTCCTGACGTATGACCGGGGTGTCAAGAGCCCCAGTTTTTGTGAAATGTGTTTCTGGAACTGCGGGGTGGATGTCTACACCCGCGATGGCAAAGTCCACAAGCTCGAAGGGAACAAACTCAATCCCAACAACCGAGGGCACCTCTGTGCCAAGGGAAACGCCGGTGTCCAATCGACGTACGACCCCGACCGCATCCAGGGGCCGATGATCCGTGTCGGCAAACGGGGCGAAGGGAAGTTTAAAAAAGTCACCTGGGAAGAGGCGTTCGCCGAAGTCCACAAGCGGCTCGATCCGGTCATCAAGAAGCATGGCGCCAAAAGTCTGGCAACCTTCATGCACGGTACCGGTGAGCAGTATGTCCACAAGCTCACACTCGCACTCGGCTCCCCCAACATCACCGTCCCGGCCTATTCCCAGTGCATGGGGAGCCGGGAGATGGCCTGGGCACTGACCTTCGGTACCGGAGCAAGCGGGCACGAGACGTTTGACATGGCGCACTCCAAACACATGATGGTCTTCGGCCGCAACATGGCCGGAGCGATTCAGGTGCGCGAAGCAGAAGATTTCGCGGAAGGGCTGGCACGCGGTGCCCGCCTGACCTACATCGATCCCCGCCAGTCCGAGTCGGCCGTCCGTGCCACCGACTGGCTCCAGATCCATCCGGGCAGTGACGGGGCGCTGGCGCTGGGTTTCATCCATGTCATCATCCGTGACCGGCTCTACGACGTCGATTTCGTCGCCAAATATACCCACGGATTCAACGAGCTCGAAGCGCATGTCAAGCAGTTTACCCCCGAGTGGGCGGAAAAACAGTGCGGCATTGATGCCCAAACCATCGAGCGGATTGCCTGGGAGTTTGCCAAAGACGCTCCCAACGTCGTCGCCATCCCGGCACGCCGGATGACCCGTTACGGCAACGACACCCAAACCGTACGCGCCATCGCAATCCTCAATGCCCTGATGGGCAACTGGGGTG
>WFSU01000014.1 GCA_015485845.1 Nitratifractor sp.
GGGTGAGGATCACGGCGCCGATCACGGCACCGTAGAGGCGACCCATGCCGCCGAGTACCACCATCACCACCAGCTCAATCGAGCGGCCGAATCCTGCCTCCTGTGGGGAGATGAAGCCGGAGAAAAAAGCATACAGGCTCCCGGCGAGGGTAGCAATGACGACGGAGAGGACGAAGACGCGGCTTTTGTAGAGGGCGACATCGACGCCGACGCTTCCGGAGGCTTTTTCGGAATCGTGGAGGCTGCGGAGGATCCGCCCGAAAGGGGAATCGATGAGGTTTTCCATCACCCAGAGCAGCAATAACAACAGCACGCTGGCGAGGAGGTACCATTGCCACCCTTCGGTAAATTCAAATCCAAACACTGAAAAACTCTCGACGCTCATCCCGTCGGTGCCGCCGGTGAGCTGATCTTCGTTGTTGAGGGCGATGGCGACGATGACACCGACGCCGAGGGTGGCCATGGCGAGGTAGTGACCGGAGAGTTTGAGAATCGGGCGGGCGATGATGTACGCAAATATCGCCATGATTCCCAGTGAAATCGCGATGGCAAAGAGAGGGGAAAGATTGTATTGTCCCACGAGAATGGCTGAAATATACCCGCCCAATCCGGCAAACGCGCCGTGGGCGAGGCTGATCTGTCCGGCATACCCCATCAGGAGATTGAGCCCCACGGCGATCATGGCGTTGAAGAGGGCGACGATGGCAATCTCGTAGTAGAAATCGTTGGTGAGTAATAGAGGGGTGAGTGCCAGGATGATGGTGAGGATCAACAGTGATGGTGAGAGACGGAGGGGGGTCATGAAACACTCCGTTTTTCAAATGAGGAATTAGGAGTGAGGAGTGAGGAATTTTGGTATGCGTTGCTGCGAAACGCTTTGATAAAAGGGGCTGGGGTTTCAACCCCACAATATACGCTGCGCGTTTGGTTGGACTGAAGTCCAAGCCCCAGAAGAGACGATACCATCGTGTGATGCATATGTTTATCCACCATACTCATACTCTCTGCGCTTTCAACGTATTAAAAATCCCACCTGGGCGGACAAATAAAATAAGCAACATGATGATAAACGCCACGGCGTCCTTGTATTCGGACGAAAGATACCCGGCGACGAGGGCTTCGATGAGGCCGAGGATGAGGCCGCCAAGTACGGCGCCAAACGGATTGCTGAGTCCTCCGATGATGGCGGCGGCGAAGCCTTTGAGACCGAGCATGATGCCCACTTCGTAATTGGTGGAAGCGATGGGGGTGAGGAGGATGCCTCCTACAGCGGCGATGGCGGCGGAGAGGGCAAAATTGAGCATGAGGATGCGGCGGACGTTGATCCCCATGAGACGGGCGGACTCGACGTTGTCGGAGACGGCGATCATCGCTTTGCCGGTGCGGGTCTTGCGGAAAAAGAGATACAGAGCGATGACGATGGCCAGCGAGACGACGATGATGAGGAGCGCCTGATAGGTAAGGATCGCGCCGAAGATTTCCAAGGCGCCGTCCCCGACAAACGAGGGGAGGGTATGGAGCTCTTTGTCCAGAACCACTTCCGTGAGACCTCGCAGGAAAATCGCATATCCCAGCGTAAGGATAATGAGCGAAACCTGAGAGCTGTCACGGGAGAGGTCGATGAGTTTCCAGAGCAGGATGCCGAGCAGAGCAGTAATGAGGATCGCAAGCCCGAAGGCAGCTGCCATCGGGATGCCTCCGGCGAGCAGGAAGACCATCACCATCCCCCCGGCCATCACAAACTCCCCCTGCGCGAAGTTGATGATGCCGCTGGAGTTGTAGATGACGGTGAAGCCCATCCCGACCAGCGCGTAGACGAATCCGACCGTGAGGCCGGAGAGGAGGAACGCGAAGAGTTCGGTCATTTAGCCAAAGCCCAATCACCGTTTTTGATGTCAAGCAGTACCATGCCGGACTTGGTATCGAGACCGAGGTGGTCGGTGGGGCTCATGTTGACGACGCCGTCGATGCCGACGAAGTTGTGGAGTTTTTCGAGGTTGTCCCGGATCGACTGGGCAGAGCCGTCACCGGCTTTGATTGCTTCGACGATGGCATAGAGTGAATCGTATGCGTGACCACCGAAGCTGGAGACTTTGCTGCCAGAGAATTTCTCATACTCGTTTTTGTAAGCAACGCAGACTTTTTTGACCGGGTTGCTGTCGTCGAGCTTGTCAGCAACGACAACCGGGGGAGAGACGAGGCGGATGCCGTTGGCGGCTTCACCGGCGATCTCGATGAATTTCTTGGAAGCGACACCATGCGACTCATAGAGCGGCTGGGTGATCTTGAGCTGGTGGTAGTTTTTGGCGACGATGGCCGGCCCCTGACCGAAGCCGGGGTTGAGGATTGCCTGGACACCTTTGGTATTTTTGATCTTGAGCAACTGGGCGGTCATGTCGGTGTCTTTTTTGCCGTAAGTTTCATCGGCGACGATTTTAATGCCGGTTTTTTTGGCGACCATTTTACACTGCTTGCGCATGGACTTGCCGAAACCTCCGCTGCCGGAGATGAGGGCAAGGTTGGTCAGGTTGCGGGCTTTGAGATCAGCCATGATCTTCTGGCACGCCATTTTGTCGGTAGCAACAATCTTGAAGACGTAGGGTTTAACCGGCTCAATGATGGGAACGCCGCCCCCCATGGAGAGGAGGGGGGTTTTGGCCTTTTCCATCAGGGGGATGATGGCCATGGTTTCACCGGTGGTGGAGGGGCCGATGATGGCGACGACGTTGTCTTTGTGGAGCAGACGCTTGGTGAACGTGACGGCTTTCTTGGGGTTGGCTCCAGTATCGTAGGCGATGAGTTCGAGATTTTTACCTTTGACCCCACCGGCAGCGTTGATTTTCTCCACATAATGTTTGAGAGTTTTGAGTTCCGGATCTCCGAGGAACGAAGCCGGCCCTGTCGCGGCGACGATGGCACCGATCTTGATTGTGTCTTTAGCCCAGGCGGCACCTCCAAAGCCCAGAAGGGCGACCAACGCAAGGCGTAGGATGTTACGGTTCATTCTTTCTCCTTATGAAATGTTTTAATCGAATGTTTAGAAGTATAACGGAAGTTATGTGTGGAAAGGAAACAAGAAAGGGCATTTTAAGCCGTTTTTCCAAGAAGATTACCTTTTTACACAGTGAAATAGACCCAGGAAGAATAAGAAGAAGAAAATATAAAATTATTAACATAAAAGAGAGAAATTTTGCCAAATATTGAATAATTGTTAAATCTTTAAGATGAGAGAGGGTAAAATGGTTTCAGCAAGTATTCGGGGTAAACCCAGCTGCGCGTCAGAACATGAAAGAGAGGGGTCTGAATGAAACAAACGAAAAAACAAACATTAATGGGTAATGATGCCATAGCATGGGGAATAGTGCATGCCAATGTCGATATGATCTCGGGGTATCCAGGTACCCCTTCGAGTGAAATCCTCGGGATGGTGCAGAAGATCAAACATCAGCTCGATCTTCCAATCTATGCCGAATGGGCAACCAATGAAAAAGTGGGCTTCGAAGTGGCCTATGCCGGGGCGATTGCCGGTAAACGTACCGTTGCCACGATGAAGCAGGTGGGACTGAATGTCGCCAGTGATGCGCTGATGTCTGCCAGTTACATTGGCAACCTTGGTGGGATGCTCCTCATCGCGGCCGACGACCCGGGCTTCCACTCTTCGCAGACGGAGCAGGACAGCCGGGTGTTTGCCAAATTTGCCCGGATCCCGGTGCTCGATCCGGCGACGCCGCAGGATGCCTACGATATGACCAAGTACGGGGTGGAGCTCTCGGAGCGTTTTCAGGTGCCGGTGATGCTTCGTCCGGTGATGCGGGTTGATCATGCCCGTGAAATTATCGAGATGGATGCCGAGACTCACTTTATCCCCAATGCCGGGGAGTTTCAGCGGGATATCGGACGCTGGGCAGGGGTGCCCCGTGCCGGACGGCTTCAGCAGGGTTACGATGTCCTCGACCGCATCGAGACGATCAAAGCGTACAATTGGGAGCACCACCTCCAACCGAAATTTGATGCGCTCAAAGGGGGCAAGCTCCTGATCCTTGCCGGAGGAACGGGATACGCCTTTACCCTCGAAACATTGGCCGATCTCGGTATCGAAGCCGACGTGGTCAAGATCGAGATGCCCTATCCCCTCCCGGCAGAGGAGATCAAAGCACGTTTCGATGCGTACGAAAAGGTACTCGTCGTCGAAGAGCCCTATCCCCTGATCGAAGAAGATTTGGCACACCCCAAACTCTACGGCAAAAAGACCGGGACGATGCACAAGATCGATGAGATGAAAAAAGAGCACATCCTGATGGCACTCCAGAAGCTGGGTGTGTACGAAGGTACCAATATCTACGAGGTACCCAAATTTGATCTCGGCTTTGATGTGCCCGATCGTCCACCCGCACTCTGTCCGGGGTGCCCCCACCGGGACATTTACTATGCGATCATGAAAGTGTTCAAAAAGAAAAAGTCAATCTACCCCTCCGATATCGGCTGCTACACGCTGGCACTCTCTCAGGGGGCGATTGACTCAATCCTCTGCATGGGAGCAAGTGTTTCGATGGCAAGCGGCTTTTCGATCGCCGATCCTTCCAAAACCGTCGTGGCGACCATCGGAGACGGCACCTTCTTCCACTCCGGGATCCCTCCACTGCTCAATGCGGTGTACCAGAACCACCGCTTCATCCTCATTATCCTCGACAACTCCACGATCGCGATGACGGGACGGCAGGGGACACCGGAGCGCTTCCATCAAAACATTGATATCGCCAAAATCGTCGAGGGGATGGGGATCAAATGTTATGAGCACACCTATTCGCACGAAATGCAGGAGAACATCGACTTTATGAAGACCATTAAGTCGGAGTTTGAAAAGCCCGATCACCAAGGGCCCCTTGTGGTGCGGGTGCGGCAATTCTGCATCCTTGACAACGAGCGTAAAGATGACTGGATCCCCAATCTGTTTGCCGAAGTCGATCCAGACAAATGTGTCGCATGTGACAGCTGTACCACGGTCTACAAATGCCCACCGATGGCCTACAATGCCGAAGGGAAGATCGAGATCGACCCCTTCCTCTGCGCCGGATGCGGCGGCTGCCTCGATGTGGTGTGTCCAACCGATGCGTTTCAGCTCGATGCGATTAAATCCAAAGGGGGTGCGTCATGAGATATCAAATCGTCATCGCCGGATTCGGCGGGCAGGGGGTGGTATTTCTCGTCAAAGTCCTCGCCCTGTGTGCGGGCAACCGTGATATTCCGTTTCTCGGTACCGAAAACCACGGGATGAGTCAGCGGGGCGGGGCAGTCAGCTGCGACATCAAAGTGGGGGAGTTTACCAATCCCGTCATCGACAACGGTCAAGCCGATCTCATCATCGGCCTCGACCCCAACGAAACGCTGCGCAACCTGCACCTGCTCAAAAAAGATGCATACGTCGTGAGCAACTCTGACCGACCGTTTCCCGAGCTGCCGTTTCATGTAGCTCTGAGTGATGGCAATGCGAAAGCACTGGCCGGAGAATTTCCTATCCAGGGGCTTAATGCCTATATGTTGGGTGTAGCACTTGCGTCGGTGGATAATTTCCCTTTTAGCGTCGAAGAGGTTGAGACAGCCCTGCGGCAGATCAATGCCAAAGTGGCGGATCAGAATATTGCGATTGTGCATCAGGCGATGAGGGAAAATTAGAAGTTAGAAAGTAGAAATTAGAAATTGCGGTGGGCGTTGCTTTGCAGCGCTTCTATTTAAAAGGGGCTGGGACTTCAGTCCCACAGGATGATTAGAAAATCTATTCATAGTCAGGAAGATACGCTTTGCGTTTGGTTGGACTGAAGTCCAAGCCCCTGAGAGGCTGTGTCACAACATGCGGTGTCAGGTGATTCATGATGCATCATTCCGACGCATCACAAATCACCAGACCCCAACCCAACAAAAAAAGGAGGAAAACATATGATATGGAATCAGGCCGAGAGTGCGCCGCGTGAGGCGATCGAAGCGACGCAGGTGGCGAGATTGAAAGAGACGGCACGGCGGGTCTATGCGATCAGTCCGTTCTACAAAAAGAAATTCGATGAGTTGGGGATTAACCCCGAGGCCATCAAAAGTGTGGAGGATGTCCAGAAGCTCCCCTTTACTAAAAAGCAGGATCTACGCGATCACTACCCCTTCGGGCTGTTTTGTGTGCCGATGAGCGAAGTGGTGCGGGTGCACAGTTCGAGCGGTACGACGGGCAAGCCGACGGTCGTGGGGTACAATGCCCACGATATGGACGTGTGGAATGAAGTGATGGCGCGGGTCTATACCATGTCGGGCGCGAGTGCGGAAGATGTGGTGCACAACGGTTACGGCTATGGGCTCTTCACCGGCGGGCTGGGCTTCCACACTGGGGCTGAGACGATCGGGGCAGCGGTGGTGCCGGCAAGCGGCGGGTTTACCGATCGGCAATTGATGCTGATGCGCGATTTCGGGGCGACGGTGCTGGCGTGTACGCCGTCGTTTGCGCTCCACCTGGCTGAAGTGGCGGCCAAAGCCGGGAATGATTTCCGCAAAGACTACAAACTCAAAACGGGGATCTTCGGTGCTGAGCCCACCAGCAAGGGGCTCAAAGAGGAGGTCGCCAAAGCGTGGGGGATCGACTACCATGAAGTGTACGGGCTGAGTGAGATCATCGGGCCGGGTGTGAGCTGCAGCTGCAAACACAGTGACCGCCTGCACATCTTCGAAGACCATTTCCTGGCCGAAATCATTGACCCCAAGACCGGCGAAGTGCTGCCCGAAGGGGAGCGGGGGGAACTGGTGATCACCACCCTGACCAAACAAGCCCTTCCTATCATCCGCTATCGTACCGGTGACATCACATCCATCGTCAAAGAGCCCTGTGCCTGCGGCCGGACACACGCACGGATGGAGAGCATCGTCGGACGTGCCGATGACATGCTCATCGTTAACGGTGTCAACGTCTACCCTTCCCAGGTGGAGCACGTCATCGCCAATACCGAAGGGGTCACTCTCAACTACCAGATCATCGCCGATAAAAAAGGGCACCTCGACAAACTCGAAATCCTCGTCGAAGTGAGTGATGATATCCTTGTGGATAACGTCGGTGACATGGAACGGATCAAAAAAGACATCCAGGCCAGCCTGCTGAACAACCTCTACATCAATGCCGCCGTTCGGCTGGTCGAACCGCGCAGCATCGAGCGGAGCGTGGGCAAGGCCGTGCGTGTCGTGGACAAAAGGAAGGATTAGATGAAAACAATAGAACAACTCTCCATCTTTTTGGAAAACCGTACGGGAAGGCTGGGTGAGATCACCCGACGCCTGGCCGATATGGATGTCTCCATCCGGACGCTGGAACTGGTCGAGGCGGGGGACTTCGGGATCCTGCGCCTGATCCTGCCGGATGTGCATGCGGTCAAGGAGCAACTCAGCACTCAGGGGATCAGTGCTAAAATTACGAAGGTTTTTGCCGTAGAGATCGCAGACAACGTGGGGTGCTTTCACCGGGTGGTCTCCGCGCTGGCAGACGAGGGGATCGACATCGCCTACACGTATACGGTGCACAACGGTGCCCAGGGAGCCTTTGTGATCAAGACTGCCGAAGCGGACATTGCCCGGGCGATTGCCCGGCTTGAAAACGACGGCGTTACGGTGCTCGATGCAGTTTAAAGAGCTGGATCGGGAGGACATTGGCTTCCTCGAATATATCGGCGGCGAACTGATGGATCTGGGGGATGGGTACGCGCAACTGGCGTTTGAGATCCAGCCCCATCATACCCAGCACCTCGGGGTCGTCCACGGCGGTGCGATCGCAACGCTGGCCGATCACTGCGGCTGGTACGCAGTGATCTCGGAGCTCGAGAAGGGCTTCACCAGTGTGACGATCGAATTGAAGATCAATTACCTCAAGCCGGCGCAGGGTGCCTTGCTGGTCGCCGAAGCCAAAGTGGTCAACCGCACCCGGCGGACGGCGTTTACCACGGTGGAGATCTTCGCCAAAAATACTCTGGTAGCATTTGCCACGGCAACCTACTCGATCATCGATGAACGAAACATAACTCAATAAAGGAGCGTAACCATGCTGACCAATCGACAAATTTCCGAAAACTTTGAGGTGCAGATCAACACCCTCTACAACTGGCGTAAATCCAAGCCGCGCCTCTACCGCTATTTGCAGAATGCCGACTACAATTTTGAGCAGAGCAAGGAGATCAATGTTCTTCTCAGCCGCTTTGCCAAAGATATCCAGTCGGACTTCACCGCCGAGGAGATTCTTGCCGTCGTGGCCTCCAAGTTTGAAGCCAAATCGATCGATGATATTGAAAACCTCGAGAGGCATTTTATCAAAGAGCATGCGAAACAATTGGCCAAAGAGAGCGATTTTCTCCTCGGAATCTATAACAAACTCCATGCGATGAATATCATCGAAAAGTACATCTTTTATAAGCGGGTACATAACCTCAGAGCTGAACAGAAAAACCCGGAAAAAGCCCATATCAAAGAGTATTTTGACGTCTTTTGCCCGTGAGCCTCGAGGCACATGGGTTGACATTGAATCGATAATTTGCTATTTTATGTTCTTTATTTTGAAAATATCAAGGATGTATTTTGCAATTGAGCGATTACGAACAATTTCCGACCACCCTCCCGATCCTCGTGGAGGATAACCTTTTCTTTTATCCGTTTATGATCAGTCCGATCTTTTTGACGACCCAGAAAGACATCGATGCTGCACCC
>WFSU01000015.1 GCA_015485845.1 Nitratifractor sp.
GAGTAAGCTGGTGATTACTGACATCCGGGGGGGGATGGAAGTGACCAACGTCGCCCCCGGAGAGCTGAAAATCATGTTCAACGTCCGCAACAATACCCGTACCGATGCCGATGCGGTACGGGCGCATGTGGAGTGGGTGTGTGAGGGGTTGGAGTTTGATCTGCGGTTGACGCAGGGATCGTTCCCCTTCGTCACGGATCGGCAATCGCCGCTTGTGGAGTGGATCGCCGGGAGCATCGAAACGATCACGGGGCAGTCGCCGACCTATTCCACCGCCGGGGGGACGAGCGATGCGCGGTTCATGGGACAGTACGGGATCGACGTAGTGGAATTCGGTACCCGCAACGATACGATCCATGCCCCCAATGAACGGGTCGCCATTGATGAGGTGGAAGGGCTCTACCGAGTCTTTGGCGATCTGATCGGGCGGTGGAAATGATGCTCTGGATAGCGGTGGCTCTCTCGGTGGCGGCGGAGCTTGTCGAAGCGGCGTGGCAACGGGCGGATACCTTGCGAGGGGTGATTGAAAATGGGTGGAAGTATTATCAGCGGTCGGTGTTCCTCTTTCTGGCGATGCATACGGGGTATCTCTACACCCTGTATCTTTCCCTGCGATATGATGTGCTCAATTGGCCCATTGTCGGTATTTTGGCCTTTAAGAGTCTCGATATATTCTTCAAAATCGACTTGATCGGACGCCTCCATGGAAAGGGTGAAGCGCTGCCCGCCGACATGGCAGTCATGTTGGATACTCCGATTCCGAGCTGGTATTTTCTCGCCGGAGCCGTAACGTACCCTTATTTTGTCTATGTGGCGTTGACCGTGTAACGTATCCGGGATCTGGGTTTTGACCATTTTCTGACAAAAAAAGACTACCATTTCTTTGCAAGAACGCACTACCGGACAAGGGAGCATCATATCATGGAAGAATCTTCGGCAAAATCTTCGGCAGAGTCTTCCGCTCGTACATTCCACCGTGCTCATATTTTGCTGGTCGAAGACAATGTGACCAATCAGGAGATCATCCTGGGCCTATTAGAGGGGAGTGGCATCCGGATTACCATTGCCCCGAATGGATGGGAGGCGGTGGAGCGGTTTCGCAAGCATGGGGATTTCGATCTGATTTTAATGGATCTGGAGATGCCGGTCATGGATGGATACGAAGCGACTCGGCACATCCGAGAAGAGAATGGAGAGATTCCCATCATTGCCCTCACGGCCAACAAAGACCCGGACGATCTCCATCGTACCCGTTTTGCCGGAATGAACGAACACCTTTACAAACCGATTGATGCAGAGACGATCCATGCTGTGCTTCAGAAATACCTTCCCAATCTTGTGAACGCGTTTGTATCGGGTGAGAAATCCCCCGAAGAGCACGGAGCTTTTTCGATGCCGAATTTTCAGCATATTGACACCGAAGCAGGGTTGAAGCGGGTATCCCACAATGTCAAAGTCTACATTACGATCCTCAAAGGGCTCTACCAGTTTAAAGCGGTTGATTTGGAGACGATCACTGATCCCGACAGCTTCCAATGGACAGTGCACACGATCACCGGGCTGAGTGGCAGTGCCGGGGCACATGCGCTGTACCGCATTGCCAGTAGATTGAACACGTCTGAGGATCGAACGTTGATCCCAGCATTTCAACAAGCACTTCAGCAAGTCATGGGCGAACTTGGCGACCATTGTCTGTTTGATGAAGAGATTGCCCGAGACCGGACAACACGTCCCGAAATCTCCCCGGCACAGAAAAAAGAACTGTTTGCCCAGCTCCGGGATGCCTGCGCCACCCGACGGATCAAGCGTGTCAAACCGATCCTCAAAGAGATTGATGGCTTCGGTCTCCCGCTTGAAGATGAAATAGTATATAATAATGTCAAAAGCCTGGTGAGACAGTTCAAGTTGAAACATGCCTGGGAGGTATTGAATGCAACGGAAAAAGACGATCCTGATCATTGACGATGTGGAGGCGAATGTCCACGCGTTGATGGAGTTGCTCGGGGAGGAGTATGATCTTCTCGGGGCACTTGAAGGGGAAGAGGCGCTGGCGATCCTCGAGGAGGAGTCGGTCGATCTGATCCTGCTCGATATTCTCATGCCGGGGATGGACGGGATGGAAGTGTGCCGACGACTCAAGGCCGACGAAAAGACCCAGGATATCCCGGTCATTTTCATTACGGTCAAAACGGACGAGGATTCGATCGTGGATGCCTACGATCTGGGCGGGGTGGATTATATCACCAAGCCGTTTCTGGCTCGGGAAGTGCTTTCCCGTGTAAAGAAGGAGCTGAAATTTCAGGAGATGATGCAGGAACTGGCAATGCTCGCCTCCACCGATCCAATGACCAAGCTCTACAATCGCCGCTACTTTTCGCGCATTGCTCAGCATGTGCTGGCGCTGGCCAAGCGGGAGGTGGAGAGCCTTTCGGTGATCATGCTGGATATTGATCATTTCAAACGCATTAACGATACATACGGCCATCACGTGGGAGATCAGGCGATCATTTTGCTGGCCGAGACCATCACGGCACATTTGCGCAA
>WFSU01000016.1 GCA_015485845.1 Nitratifractor sp.
CTGATGGAATACACCGAAGACTGGGAGGTGGAACGGAGCTACATTCAACCCCAAAAGCTCATGAGAGTGATGGAACACTATGCGGCGCAGCTCAAAGAGGCTGCCTAAAATACATCGAGAGGAAATTGCGAACTTTTAAGGATACTATCTGGGAAAGTAACCATTCAGTAATCCTTCCCTCACACTAAAGTAATGTTCTTCCCCTATCATTACACCATCCAAATCAAAAGGAGTTCGATATGAAGATTAAGACATTGGTAGCCCTCGCAGGCTTGAGCATGGCGACGATCGCTTCGGCGGGAATGATGACGGGGGCAGCGGATGCTTTCGATGCAGGTATTACCGCGGCTTCGGAAGCCTTCCATACGGGGACATCTGCGGCATCAGATGCTTTTGATACTGGGGTTTCCTCGGCGCGTTCTGCACACCAAACGGGTCATGGCTGGGCTAACTCCGCACACAAACGTGCTCATCAGCATGCCCGCGCCCATCACCGGCGTGCCCACCGTCATGGTAATCGGGCACTCCAGATCCTCCAAGACTGACCACAGTCTCCCCAGAATCCGGAGCGAACAGCTCCGGTATTATTTCTTCAGTTTTACCACTTCGTACTTCACATTTTTCCCCTCCACAACTACGCGTATGTAATGATAAAACCCATCCCGGCTGTATCCCCGCAACGGGGCACCAGCACCGCCGGTGATGATGTAGGGGGTCTGGTGCCAGACGCCGCGATGGTAATAGTGGATGTGCGATGTAAAGAGCATCGATACAGCGTATCGGTCGAGCAGATCGTTCAGCCGCCGGGCATTGTCAATGTTCCGGAAGCTGTGACCCCGCGCATACATACCCTTACGCGGGTCGTAGAGTGGGACATGGGTGAGGACAAACGTGTGGGTGTACTTGCGAGCAGTCTGGAGCTCTTGTTTCAGCCAGCGAAGTTGTCGGGTCTCGATCCGCTTACGGGAGGTGTCCAGGATGATAAAATAGCTGTTGCCGTACGCAAAAGAAAAGTCGGCAACGCCAAACATCTTCCGATAACGTGACGTACCGCCATGCCAGTAGATCTCGTGGTTGCCGATGACGGAGAGCCAGGGGTGTTTGGCCTCATGGATCATGCTCATGTAGGTGGTGTATTCATTGGCTTTTCCGAGGGAAACCAGATCACCGTTGTTGATAATAAAGGAAAGATTCCGGTCATGGTCAATCTGCGATACCATCCGGCGAAAGATATCATCACCGTCCCGGTTATCCCCGAGGACGGCAAAGGAGAATCGGGTCTGATTGTGGTCGCTTTGGTGGATCTGCGCGAGGATCTTCTCGTTGTAGGAAGCGGCAAAGGTCAGAGCCGTCATGAGGAGTATCAGGATGATTTTTTTCATGGGGAGCCTTTTTGATAGTTTGAAGTGCTATTCTATCGAAAAAAGGAAGAGGGGTAACCACCCCCACCAAGAGGGTGGAGAAGATTATTTGAGTGCTGCTTTATCCTTGGCGATACGGGCTTCATCACGCGCGATCTTCTTCTTGATGCTGGTGATTTTTTTCTTGTCTTTGGCCTTGGTGGCTTTTTTGAGATCGGCTTTATCTTTTTTCAGTTTAGCCTGGTCTTTTTTCAGTTTGGCCTTGAGCTTTTTGGCATCACCGGCTTTTTTGGCCTTCTCTTTTTTGGCTTTGCCTAAATCTTTTTTGGCCTTAGTAACCTCTTTTTTGGCCTTTTTGGCTTTAGCCTTGGTTTTGGCGGCTTTTGCCTTGGCAGCTTTTGTCGGATTCTCTTTGGCCTTTTTAGCTGTTTTTTTGGCTTTGGTCTTCGCCTTTTTCGCATCCATTTTTTTGCTTTTGACGATCCGCTTTTTCTGTTTGACATCACTGACTTTGACGTCATTGTAGCAGTTGGAGGCGATCACTTCACCGATACCGTCCACTTTGGCAAGGTCTTCCACCGATCGGATCTTGTGGCTCCGGCGGTATTTCATAATGGCAGCCGCTTTGATCGGGCCGATTCCTTTGATGCTCATGAGCTCCTCTTTGGAAGCGGTCTGGGGGTTAAGTGCATAAGCGAACGAAACAGCCAATGCAATCATGACGAGTAACAATCGTTTCATAGGTGTCCTTTTAAATTGAAGTGTGCATTATTACCTTGTGTGGCAATACTAATGCATCCCTAATTATAATCACAATTTGTGGAGAAATAGTTAATGCCTTCTCAAATGTAATAAAATTTGTTTTGTATGGCTGGCATTATTGACCGTTGCTCGGGTGATTTGACCGGCGACGATGAGAAACAATCCGGTAATAATCATGCCGATCCCCGGCAGGACGATGACCAGAATGACATCGATGTTTTTTGTCCCATCAATGTGCACCGCAGCATACCCGATCACTACGAATCCCAACACAAACATTATCCACCCCATAAAGGCAATGATTTTGGCAATGACACGGGCGACACCATAATCGGAAAACTCTATCTCATCTTCTTCGGTTGTTATCTCTGTCCCAATGGGGGCATCGGGTTGTGCTTTCTCTCTTCTGTGCAAAATGTTGATATAGTGGGTGGGTTTTTTGTTGGGAGTTCTTTTTGCTCGTTTTTTTGTGCGTTCCACTGTTCCGCCTCTGTGGTTGAATTTGCGATGAATGATTATAGTATTTGAGCCCTTATATCTTCTATTCTGAAAGTATTTTGCGATAAAATTGTCCCGAAATTATATTGGGCACATACAGATGTGCCCTGCAAAGGGAGTACCAAATGACCAAAAAAATCCTGATCACCCTCGTGAGTGCCGTCTGGCTAACGACAGGGTGTGGAAGCGACACGACCCATGAGCGTGTCCAGAAAGTAACCGATACCGTTGTAGATACGACAAAAGATACCGTCAGCAAAGCCACCGAAACGATGGGTGACAAGATGAAAGAGGCGGGCGATACGCTCAAAACAGCCGCCGATCATGCCAAAGAGAAAGCCAGGGAACTCGCCGGCGATGCGGCTGAAACGGTCAAAGAAACCTCCGATGCCGTCCACAAAAAAGTGGTCGAGACAATGGAAAAGGTTCAGGAGAAAGTCCAAGCTGATACAGCAGAGGATGACAACGGTACGGTGAAATCCCTAATGGACAAAGTTACCGATGCGGCAAACAAAGCCAAAGAGGCAGCCGCTTCGGCGGTAGAAATGGTCAAAGAGAAGACGACCGAAGCGATGGACAAGGCCAAAGAAAAACTGAGTGATGATGACGATCAGAATGGTTCAGAGAAAAAATCACTGATGGACACAGTCACTGATGCCGCGAACAAAGCCAAAGAGGCAGCCGCTTCGGCGGTAGAAACGGTCAAAGAAAAGACAACCGAAGCCGTAGACAAGGCCAAGGCAAAACTGAGCGATGATGACGAGCAGAATGCATCAAAAGGCAAATCGTTTATGGATACCGTCACCGATGCGGCGAAAAAGGCTGAAGAGGCTGCCAGCTCGACGATGGAGGCCGTCAAAGAGAAAACATCCGAGGCAGTTGATGCCACCAAAGCTGCCGCCACTTCGGCTGTCGAGACGGTCAAGGAAAAAACAGGGGAAGCGGTCGACAAAGCCAAAGAACATCTCAAAAGTTCAGAGCCTGAGACAAAAGCCGATACCAACAAAACCCTCTTCGACCACATCACCGATGCGGTGCACAACGCCGAAGAAACTACCCAATCGCTCGGAACAACCGCCAAAGTGGTCAACGCCGTCCGCAAAACACTGGGGGATTAGATCACGCCATGACAAAGGCCTTCTTGAAGACACTCCGAGATGTGTTTTCTCTCAATGTGTTGCTCTTTGTCCTCCCTATCGGGATCGGATCGGCCTTTGTGTGGTTTCTGCCGCTGTGGAAATTTGAAGACAGCTTGATTCAGGGGATATCCCATCTGTTTACGTGGATTCCGTTTGTCGGGCATTTTGCCGAAGTGGACAAACATGACTCGTTCTGGATCACGCTGGCGACCGGTCATATCCTCATCAGTATCACCGTCTCCATCGCCACAGCACTGTTCGGCAAAAAGGTTCTGCGGAGCATTGCACAGAAGCGCTACGCCGGTTTTGACCACAAAGGGGGCACCAACCCGATCAAAGCCCTGTATTACGCCCGCAAAGCCAACTGTGTATTCCTCTGCTGGCTCGGCGCGACGTTTCCACTGCTGTTCGTCCCCTATCTCGGGACGGTTTTGATGGTCGTGCTGTGGTTTATCCAGTTGGCACGCCCCACTACGTATCGGGTCGAAACCCTCCTCGACTACGATAAAAAGATTTTGAAAAAGTATCGTTGGAAGGGACGTCTGGTCGTCCTCTTCTCTGCCCTGCTCAACTTTATCCCTATTGCCAACTTCTTCACCCCGCTGTTTGCACAAATTTTTTATCTGCATACGGTGCTCGGTGGTGAAGAAGGGAACAAAGAGCCTAAACCTGCGGTTGTGTGATTTTTGCTATAATTCGCATAACTTTTATCAATAAGGAAACAACGTGAACAAGAGTATCTCTTATGGCATTTCGGTTTTTTTGCTGGCCGTTCTGGCTTATCTCGCTTTTTTGACCAATGGCTATGCCAAAGATTATGACCAACAGTTGCGTGCAAAAGCCAATCAACACATGATCGACAAAAAAATCAAAAAATACCTCGTCAATGCCGGGAAAGAAGCGACCAGTATGATGACGGCTCCGATGGATATGATGACCAAGACTCTGGATAAGATTTCCGGGAAAAAGGGTAAAAACCATGCTGCGAAAAATGCTGGCGGTTCTGACGGAACTGCTGCCGTAGACTACGGCTCGAAAGTCCGCAACACCACGATCTACTTCATGATAGTGTTGGTTGTACTGCTGTTGACCTATTTTGTCTTTTCCAAAAATGTATACATTGTCACTGTGTTGATCGCCTCAATTATCGCATGGTACATCGGAGTCTTTACGCCCATTATGACGATGGAAGTGTGGAAAGAGTTGCCGGTATTCGGTCACACGACGTTTATCTTCCAATCCCGGGGGATCTGGTCGACGATGGAGCATCTCTGGGATCACGCCCACTACGTCGTCGCGATCATGGTGATCATCTTCAGTGTCCTTATCCCCATCGTCAAGACCCTCGCCCTCTTCGTGGCGGTTGCCAAAAAGACCGATGCTGGGATCATTGAGAAAATCGGAAAATGGTCGATGGCGGATGTCTTCGTCATGGCAATCCTGCTGGCGACCATGTCCCTCAACACCGAAGACATGACCACCGCCAACATTCACATGGCGATTTACTTCTTCGCCGCGTACGTGGTGCTCTCGATGATCGGATCGGGGATTGTGGATAAAGAATATGGGGTGCATACGCAGCACGCGTAACTTCTTATGGGGCTGGGACTTCAGTCCCAGCAATGCGGCTGAAGCCGCATCCCCTTTCTGGTTCCATATTTCCCGATATGGAATCCAACAGGTGTCTAATAGGAGTGGAGTGTTTTTGTTGCTTGTGTGCAGGTGTGGTTCCATATCAGGAGATATGGAACCAGTCGGCACCCTGCGCGGAGGATCCTCCGTAATCAGCGCAACACTTAACGCGTAACGCGTAACACATCTACCCCTCCGAAACAATCGCCTCAATCTCCCCAACAATCGCCGGATTCTCAAGCGTCGAAGTGTCCTGCGTAATCTTCTCCCCTTTGGCGATAGCCCGCAGGAGGCGGCGCATCACTTTGCCGGAGCGGGTTTTGGGGAGATCGGGGACAAAGGCCATGGCATCGCACATGGCAATCGCACCGATCTCCAGCTTGATGATGGCGTTGATCTCTTTGATCATTTCGAGATCTTCGGCGGTCTCATCGCGCTTGTCGACGGGGACTTCTTTGAGGACGACATAGGCGAAGATCCCCTCCCCTTTGATCTCGTGCGGTTTGCCCACGACGGCCACGGCGGCGACGTTGGGATGCTTCTTGACCGCTGATTCCACTTCAGCGGTACCCATGCGGTGGCCGGAGACGTTGATGACGTCATCGGTACGGCCGGTGATGGTGATGTAGCCGTCTGCATCCATGATAGCTCCGTCTCCCGAGAAGTAGACCGGTTTGCCGTCTTTGACTGCGTCACCGAAGTAGGACTTTTTGAAACGCTCCGGATCGCCCCAGATGGTGCGGATCATGCTCGGCCAGGGTTTGGTGATGCACATAAGCCCCTGCTCACCCACTTCGGGCTTGGAGCCGTCTGGGTTGATCACTTCGGCTTTGATCCCCGGCAGCGGGAAGGTGGCGCACGCCGGCTTGACCGGGGTGGCGGAAGGCAGCGGGCTGATCATGTGTCCGCCGGTCTCGGTCTGCCACCACGTATCGACAATTGAGCAGCGGTTACTTCCAACCGCTTCGTAGTACCATTTCCACGCCGGAGGATCGATTGGCTCCCCGACGGTTCCCAGCACTCTCAGGCTGCTGAGGTCGTATTTGGCCGGCTCGTCCTGTCCCATTTTGTGAAGCAGGCGGATGGCGGTGGGGGCGGTGTAAAACTGGTTGATTTGGTACTCTTCTACCATCTTCCATGCCCGTCCGGCATCGGGGAAGGTCATGACCCCTTCGAACATCACCGTCGTGGCACCCGCAGCGAGCGGCCCGTAGACGATGTAGGTGTGTCCAGTGATCCAGCCCACGTCAGCCGTACACCAGAAGGTGTCGTTGTCCTGCACGTCAAACACCCACTCCATCGTCATCTGCGCCCAGAGGATGTACCCGGCGGTGCTGTGCTGGACGCCCTTGGGTTTGCCGGTACTGCCCGACGTGTAGAGGAGGAAGAGCGGGTGCTCCGCCTCGACGATCTCGGGCTCACACTGTACCGATTCGTTTTTGATCAGCTCATTGTAGGAGTAGTCGCGTCCAGCTTCCCAGTGGATATCCTCGCCGTTGCGCTCGACGACACAAACGGCCTGGACACTGTCGCAGCCGCTCTCGAGGGCTTTGTCGACGATGGGTTTGAGCATGTAGGGTTTGCCCTTGCGGAAGGCACCGTCGGCAGTGACGACCAGTTTGGCTTCGGCATCGATGATCCGATCCCGCAGCGCTTCGGCCGAGAAGCCGCCGAAGACCACCGAGTGGATCGCGCCGAGCTTGGCGCACGCGAGCATCGCGATGGCCGCCTCGGGGATCATCGGCATGTAGAGGACGACCCGGTCTCCCTTTTTGATGTCAAACTGGTTGCGGAAGAGGTTGGCCATTTTATTGACTTCGTAGTAGAGCTCACGGTAGGTGAGGATACGCTGGTCGCCGTTGTCCCCCTCGAAGATGATCGCGGCCTTGTTCTTGCGGGTTTCGAGATGGCGTCCGACGCACTGATAGGCGACGTTGAGCTCACCCCCCTCGAACCATTTGTAAAACGGCGCATTGTCTTCGTTGAGGACGCGGTCAAACGGCTTGTACCAGTCGATTTTCTCCCGGGCAAACGCTTCCCAGGTGCCTTCGTAGTCGTTCTCAAACTTCTCCACGAGTTCGTCGTACTCGCACATATTCCGGATTGGGGAATTCGGAAAAAGCTCCTTATGGGGATAAAAGATTTGGTCGGTCATTGTGTCTCCTTTTGAATGAAATTACAACAAGGCTGAGCCGCAGCTCCTCCCAGCTCTAACTTCTTCCGATATTATCCATACGCCCCCTTATACTCCGGCATCGTTTGCAGCTTGAGATAGATCAGTGCCGACATGATCGCATCGTTGAGCGCGTCATGCTTCCCGAGCTGCGGCAGGGAAAGTGCATCCATTATTGTATCGAATTTCAGGTCGACAAACGCATACGACGATTCTTTGCGGTAGCGGCGGTAATACATCGAGGAGAGTTCGACTGTCGGATTGGGGAGTGCACAGCCGATCAGGCGGCGGGTGTATCGGCTGAGGATGGCATGGTCAAAACCGATGTAGTATCCCACAATGGGACGGTTGCTGATGAAATCGAGCAGATCACGGATGACCGGATCGGGCGCTTCGGCATCGGCCAGATCGCAGGCCCGAAGGTGGTGGATCTTGATGCTTGTTTCGCTGATAGCTTTCGTGGGTCGGATAAAGCGCTCAAACGCTTCGCTCATCAGCACCCTCCCATCCCGGATGATCACGGCTCCGATGGAGAGAATAGTGTCTTTTTTCGGATTGAGCCCGGTGGTTTCGGTGTCGAGTACGACCACTTCATCGTCTTCACGGGGTTCAAAGAGGTGGGCATAGTGTTCGTCACGGAGTCGGCGGCGATTAAGGGAGCGTCTGAGCGAGCGGATCATCCCAGATTCTCCAGACCAAAATCACGCGTTATAAACTTCTTGAATTGTTCGACGATCTGGAGAGCGTCCTTGAGGAGATCGCGCTGGATCTTGCTCAGGTGGTCAGTGGTGACGGTATTGGTGGGAGTGGCATCGCTTCTGAGTGCCTCAAGCTGTTGTTTGAGACGCAGGTAGAAGAGCACCTCAAAGGCCTCGACCAACTCTTTGGCCTGGTCGGGATCAAAAACCGCTGCTTCGGAGAGCTTCTTGATCCGCTCGACGGTCGAGAGCTCGTGTATCTCTTCACGGAGGGAAAGGGAGCGAATCCCCTGCACAATGGGGAAGATTCCGGCTTTTTTGAGGTCGATTTCGCGGTCGCGGTGCAGAAAGGTACTGAAGAAGCCCACCGGCGTCTCAAACAGCGTCGTGAGCTTGGCAAAGTGCGCCATGTAGACATCATTGCCGGTATTGATACGGGCAAACAGGTGTGTTTTGAGCGCATCGAGAAGTGACGTATCACCCGCGACGCACTGGGAATCGAAGAAAATGGAAAACTCCATGAAGCTCTCCATCTCCGGTGTGTCGATCCAGCGGTCGATTTTTTGACGATAATCGCTCTGTGATTGGCTCCAGTAGGGATTGGAGACCATGATGTTTCCTTCGCATGCCGGATAGCCGAATGAGACGAGTGTTTCACTGAGCTGATCGAGATAGGGGCGATAGGGATCGATGTCTATCCCGTCCCGAATGATTAGACCATTGTCCTGATCGGTACGGATGATCTGTTCCCCTCGCCCTTCACTGCCCATGACAATCAGGGCACACGATTCTTGCAGTGCTTCGGGGAGGATCATTTCGAACAAACGGACAAAGACTTTGCGGTTGATTTCGGAGACGAGTTTGGCGATGTAGCGGGCTTTGACCCCCTGCGCATAAAGCTTGCGGACGATGTTGAGATAGTCGAGGCTGGCTTCGCGCAGCGCGTCGAGGGTTTTGGCTTTTTCGATTTTAACGGTCACGAGGTGGGAGTGGTTCGCGAAATAGCTGAGCACATCAATCTGCTCGAGCATACCGATCAATTCCCCTTCCCGCAGCACTCCTACACGCTTGATGTTACGCTGGATCAGCAGAAGGTAGACGTTGAAGAGAAAATCATCCGCTTCCACGGCGATCATGGGAAAACGTGCCAGAGAGGCGACCGGTGCCTCGAGATCGATCGTGCCTGAAGCGAGCCACTGCTTGATATCGCTGTCAGTAATGATGCCGTATTCACCCCCGCGCTGGATGACCATTGAGGAGCTTTTGGCGGCGACTGAACGGCGCAACCCTTCCACCAGGGGTGTTTCCGGTGGGAGAATGCAGGGAGGATGGAGGTAGCTGTCGGAGACGCGGGCGACCATGAAGGCACTCAGATCCGAATCGGTTGCCCGTTTTTTGAGGTAATTGATCCGCTCGACCACATCCAGCAGATAAAAATCGCGAAACGCCTCGCTCCCTTCAAACAGTTTCATAAAGGCAGTCGCCGTGAGTTCATAACAGATGAGATCTTCGGTGACTTCATAGCGTGCCGTCGATACCCCTTCGATGATCGCGTCAGCATCCAGCCCTTCCCGGGCGTGGTAGACCCGGATCAGCTCCCCTTCCGGACTCCATGCTTTCACCTCCCCTTTGATGATCAGATAGAGATGATCGGTGGGTTGCCCGGCGGTAATGAGCTCTATCCCCTGAGGGTAAAAGCCGATCTCAATCGCCGTGATCGCCTCATTGAGTTCTGTTTCCGTCAGCTCGGAAAACGGCACGATCTCACGTAAAAACTCTTTTTGGTCGTTGAAACTCACGTTACTCCTTTGTTGCCATCAAATGAAACCTCTCACCGTAATACTTTAGAGGTTCGACAGGATGGTGTGTGCGCATGGAACATCGGTGGCGCAGAGGGGAGGCAACCCATCCGGGGTTTTCTGCGACACCGATGATCCATAGGTACATGTCTCCCCGGGCGGGCACGCCGCCAGTGGAGGCGGGATCGATCCATGGACCGATCGGGTTTAGTGATCGTGTGCTTCCCCTGCCCCTCGAGGGACGCGGATATGCTCGACCAGATCCTGGATGTGCTGTGGTGGAGGCTCCGTCATACGTGAGACCACGTAGGCCACGATGAAGTGGAGTACCATACCCAGCGTACCGATTCCTGTCGGTGCGATGCCGAAGAGATAATCCGACTTGTCGCCTCCCATGAAGACAAAGTAAACGATGTAAGCGAAGGTGAAGATCAGACCCGTCAGGATACCGGCGACGGCTCCGGCTTTGTTCATCCGCTTGTCGAAAATCCCGAGAATGATCGCCGGGAAGAACGATGCAGCAGCCAGACCGAAGGCGAACGCCACCACCTGAGCCACGAAGCCCGGCGGGTTGATCCCCAGATATCCGGCCACGACGATGGCAGCTACGGCGGCCAGACGTGCAGCGAGGAGTTCGGACTTTTCGCTCAACTTCGATTTGCCGGTTTTAGCATCTTTATAGATTACCTGCCCCAATAAGTCATGCGAGATTGATGCCGAGATAACCAGCAACAGCCCAGCAGCGGTAGAGAGAGCAGCCGCCAATCCTCCGGCGGCGATGAGGGCAATGACCCAGTTGGGGAGGTTGGCGATCTCCGGGTTGGCCAGGACGATGATATCACGGTCGATGTAGACTTCGTTATCAAACGGCTTGGCACCTTTGGCCGGCAATGCGTTGGTCGTCAGACGGTGTCCGTCGGGTGCGGTTTTTTTGCCGTCAAAGTGCGGTTTTCCCTTCTTGTCATCAAAGGCTTTTCCCGCAGCATACTGAATTTTTCCATCGCCGTTGCGGTCGTTCCAAGCCAGTAGCGAGCCGTTTTCCCATGTCTTGAACCAGGCACCATGATTTTCGCGACCATCGGCTTTTTTGACCCCCTGGGTCACCCAGGTTTTGTATTCAACATTCTGAACACGGTCGATGGTGTTGACCCGTGAAAAGGCGGCAACCGACGCCACGGTGGTATAGAGAATGGCGATAAAGAAAAGTGCCCATCCGGCTGAAGCACGGGCGTCCTTGACTTTGGGGACGGTGAAGAAGCGGACGATGACATGCGGCAATCCGGCGGTACCGACCATGAGGGCAACCGTGAGCATAAACATGTTCCAGAGGTTGCCCGGCTGGGTGTAGGCTTTGAATCCCAGATCAGTCAGTGACGTGTCGAGCGCATGCATCAAGAATGTCCCCGCCGGGATCTCTTTGACCCCGTCATGGAAGGCAAACGTCGTCTTGGCGAAGATCCCCAGCTGCGGGAAGAAATTGTCCGTCACCATCAGGGAGAGGAAAATCGCCGGAATGAGATAGGCGATGATCATCACGGTATATTGCGCCACCTGTGTGTAGGTGATCCCTTTCATACCGCCCATGACGGCGTAGATGAAAACGATCACCATCCCGATGATGACACCGGTATTGACGTCCACCTGCAGGAAGCGGCTGAAGACGATCCCCACCCCGCGCATTTGACCCGCAACATAGGTAAACGAGACGAAGATCGTCGCGATGACGGCCACGGTGCGTGCGAGGCTTGAGTAGTAGCGATCCCCGATGAAGTCGGGCACGGTAAACTTACCAAACTTCCGAAGATACGGAGCCAGCAGGAGAGCCAGCAGGACATAACCACCCGTCCAGCCCATCAGGTAGGCACCACCGTCACTCCCTTTGTAGGAGATCAGACCCGCCAGAGAGATGAACGACGCCGCTGACATCCAGTCAGCAGCCGTGGCCATCCCGTTGGCGATGGGGTGGACACCGCCACCCGCGACGTAGAAGTCCTTGGTACTGGCCGCTTTGGCCCAAATCGCGATGCCGATGTAGAGCGCGAAAGATAATCCAACAAAAAGATATATGAGTGTTTGCAAATCCATACGCTACCCCTTACTCGTGTACATCGTATTTTTCGTCGATCCGGTTCATCATCTTGACGTAGACAAATATCAAGATCACAAAGACATAGATCGACCCCTGTTGTGCAAACCAGAACCCCAGTTTCACGCCGCTGATCTCAATCGCGTTGAGCTGATTGATAAACAAAATCCCGGCTCCATACGAGACCAGAAACCACACAACGAGCAGTTTCAGGATCGTGGAGATGTTTTCGCGCCAGTACGCTTGCGCTTTCTCTTCAGTCATACTTCCTCCTTTAGGCTATGGTACGCCTTCATGATAAAGGAACAAAATAGCAGGAGCATAGCAGAGAGCCAATCTCACATGCTGCGTGCCCAAAAAAAGCATGATGTGTAACTTTTGGTGACAAAAACGTTGTTTGGAAGTCAGATATAGCGTTTCAGACGGTACCCTACCCCCTTGATGCTCTCAATGAGCTCTTCTTTGAGAGCGGTACGGGTACGGTGGACTTCGGCGCGGATGGTGGCGTTGTCCACGTGGGTGTTTTCCCAGACGGTATAGCGAATCATATCGAAATCGACGATCCGATCGGCATGGGAGGCGAGTAGGTCGATGATCTGGCTTTGCTTGCGGGTCAGTGCCTGATCGATGTGGTCAAACATCAGCTTGCGGCGCACAAGATCGTAGGTGTACATTTTGCTCAGCCGCACGAGGGTCTTGGGGTGGATTTCGGCGATGCTGAGGAGCCGGTCGATGTGGAGGCTGAGCTCTTTGAGATGAAACGGCTTTTTGAGATAGTCATAACACCCCAGCTCATAGGCTCGGGAGATTTGTTCGATCTGAGTGATGGCACTGATGAAGATCGTCGGGACGTGGATTTTGTCCCCCTGTAGTTTCTCGAGCAAAGAGAGCCCGTCGATCGAAGGGGTGTTGATATCGAAGATAAACAGGTCATACGGGATCTGCTGTGTCGCTTCGTACGCCTCCTGACCGTCTTCGTACCCATCGACCCGGTATCCCATCTCAGTCAAGTACTCCGCGATTGCCTCCTGCAGCATCAACTCATCTTCTAGCAACAGAATCCGCATCTGCATCCCCCTCCATCTCATTTGTCACAGCAAAATCATACCGAAAAACCGTTTCCGATTCATCCGAAGTCACGGTGATCCCTACTCCATGCTTATTGCAAATACTCCGCACAATCTCCAACCCCAGCCCAAATCCCTCAACCAGGCTCTCTTCCCGATGAAACGGCTCGAAGATCCGTTCGGTATCGATGATCTTGCGTGAGCGGTTGGTAAAGGACAATCGGATGGCCGATCCTTTTTGGGAGAGTGCCACGACGATCGGGGTGGATTTGCGGGCGTATTTGATGGCGTTGGAGAGGTTGTTGTCGATCACCCGCTGGAGCTCCACTTCGCTAAAGGTCAGTTCCAACCCCTCTTCGATCTCCGTGACGATAGGGTGGGCGTTGCCCAGGGCGATCTCCTGAAAAAACCGCACCCGCTCATGGAGAAAGGCCGAAAACTCAATCCGTTCCCGGGGATAGTCCCGGCGGTGTTTCTTGACCATATAGCTCAGATCATCGTAAATCGTGGCGATCATTTTGGCTCCGGCTTCCACCTTGGCCAGGTAGCGGTCGGTTCCGTGACGCATTTTGTAGATATCGATGTGGGTCATGATAACCGCCAGCGGCGTGTTGATCTCGTGGATCGCACTCCGGATGAAGCGATCCTGTGCCGCCACAAGCGCTTCGTTGAACTCCTTCTCTTTGGCCAGAAGGCGGTTGCGTTCCTGCAACGAGCGGGTTTTGGCTTCAACTTTTTCTTCGAGGAGGGAGTTGATCTCTTTGAGGCGGCTTTTGCGCCGATGGATGTCATCGACCATGGTGTTGACGTAGTCGGCCATCCGTTTAAACTCATCGAGGTGTACCTGCTCTTTGTCGATGGCAATGTGGTGGGTCGCCGCCTCAGCGAAAAAACGGCTGAAGCTCTCGGTCTCCCGTCGGATAATCCCGTTGATCACCCGCACCCCGGCCAGCCCGATGAGGAAGAGCACTCCCAGCACTCCTACCATTTTGAAAAAATTGTGCAGCATGTTCTTTTGAAGTGCGGCTTTCTTCTGCGCGATCACTTTGTCCACTTCGTCGAGGTACACTCCGGTACCCACCATCCATTTCCAGGGGGTGAAGGCACGGGCGTAGGAGATTTTGGGGCTGCGTTCTTTGGTGGTGGGTTTGACCCAGGTGTAGCGGACGAAACCTCCATCGGGTTGGCGGGAGACATCGATGAGGTCTTTGATCACCTGCACGCCGTCGGGGTCTTTGAATCGGTAGAGATTCTGGCCGATGTGCTGCGGCTGTACCGGATCGCCGAGGCAGGTGCCCTTGAAATCATAGATGAAGATGTAGCCGGTACCGTCCGGACGACCGTAGAGCTGGGAGATGGCGTTGAGGATCTGCCGCTTGAGCACCCCCTCTTCTACCGCGAGGCGTCGGGTGCTGTATTCGTTGGCGATGAAGCGCAGGACACGATTTGTGTCAAAGACAATCCCCTTCTTTTGTTCGGCGATATAATGAGTGCGCAGCTGTGCTGCATCGGCATCAAACTGACGGTATTCAAGATATCCGACTCCTAACGTCAACGCCAACACCACCCCGAAAAAGACCAGCGCCCCCCACATGTAGATCGACGTGATGGTGTAATGACGCAGGCGTGTCAGCATCGTAGCTCCTGTCTCTTTTGATCTAAGTTTATCATAATCCCCAGTCTGTATCAAGTTCTGCTTCCGGTAACACTTTGATAAGGGTTCTCCATTATACTTTCGCCGTGATATGGATAGTGCATAAGGAGAACAGGATGCGATCGGTTTTTTCAAAGATATGTTTGGGATTGGTGATGCTCTCTTTTTTTATGAACGGTTGCAGTGGTATATCGTCTGGCACAGATTCATCCTCCGAGATACAGGGGGAAGAGCGTATCGTCACAGAGCATCCCACATCAAACGAGCATGGATCCATTCCCACTTCCCGAGTCTCCGAACGTCAACAAGCAGATTACCTCGATGCGATCAATGCAGCACGCGCTGAGATGCAGGATTGTGGTGACTACGGTATGTATGATCCGGCTCCAGAGCTAGTCTGGAATGTCCGATTGGGCAATGCCGCTGCCGAACACAGTACGGACATGGCACAAAGCGACTTTCTCGATCACGCCGGGTCGGGAACCCAGTCTGACGAGACCGCTCAGGCTGAGCATCTCAGCCGTGGCAGCCGTTTGCGGGATCGGTTGCATCATCACGGCTATGACCAATGACATGCGATCGGGGAAAACATCTCCGGTGGAGATGAGGATGCACCATCCGCCGTCGATACATGGCTCAAGAGCCCCGTACACTGCGCCAACCTCATGAGCCCGGATTTTACCGAAGTGGGCATGATGGTCACACAGAAAAACGGCACACAATACGGTCGATACTGGACCTTGGATTTCGGCGGGAAGTAGTTGCTTTTCTTTCCATTTTTTCGCTATCATGCCTGCATCTGAACTTTGCAAGAGGCCTCATGGATTTCCAAGCTATACTCGACGACATATACACCGACATTCAATCTGAACTCATGCGCGGCAAAGTCGCCGACTACATCCCTGCCCTGGCTGAAGTCGACAAAGGGCAGTTTGCCATGACGATCACCCTCGAGGATGGGCAGGTATTCTCCGTCGGAGAGAGCCAAAAACCTTTTTCGATCCAGAGCATCTCCAAAGTCTTCACATTTGCCCGGGCACTCGAAATCTATTCACGTGATCTTTACAAACGTGTCGGGGTCGAGCCCTCGGGCAATCCGTTTAACTCCCTTGTTCAGCTCGAGTACGAAGCGGGCATCCCCCGCAACCCTTTCATCAATGCCGGGGCAATCGCTATCACCGATGCGCTGATCACCCACTACAAGGATGAGTACAAAACCCTCGAAGAGATCATCCGTTTCATCCGGGCGCTCTCGGGCAACCTGGAGATCACCTTCGATCCCGAAGTCGCCCGCTCTGAGATGGCACATGGCGACCGCAACCTCTCGCTGGCACATCTCATGAAAAGTTTTGGGAATTTTGAAAACGATGTCCATACCACGGTCATGACCTATTTCAAACAATGTGCCATCACCATGACCACGGAGGAACTCAGCCGCTCCATGCTCTTCCTCGCCTTTGGCGGTACCGATCCGATCACCGGCACCACATTCATGACGCCTTCACAGGCCAAACGGGTCAATGCCGTGATGCTCACCTGCGGCCATTACGATGCCAGTGGCGAGTTTGCCTACCATGTCGGCCTCCCGGCCAAAAGCGGCGTCGGAGGCGGCATCGCCGCCGTCGTCCCCGGCCACCTCTCCCTCGCCGTCTGGTCTCCGGCGCTCAACCGCTACGGCAACTCCCACGCCGGTACCCTGGCACTGGAGATGTTCACGACCCGGACGGGGTTATCGATTTTTTAAGGCACTTTTCCCACAATGACGCAAGCACCTATCAGGTATAATTCCGCCAAAATACAGGATATTTTTGTGTCATGAATCCCTGGAAACACGATACGGTTTGTTCCTTTGTTGAAAAAGCCATTCAGGACAAACAGTACAATCATGAATTGCACTTTGCGTTATCCGACACTACCGTACGACGGGTCAAGAAAATCCTGTACCTTAATCTGGAAAGCTACACTGGTGTTATCAGTAGCCACAGTATTCGACACATCAAGCACAGGCACCCGGATGATGTGATGTATGTTTGTCAATTGATGGAGATATTGGAAAAGTTTTCCAAAGTACAGAAGAGTATTACCCGGGATCCAAAAACCGGGGCAAGTCTGGTCAGTCTGGAGTTTTATAAGCGCTATGAGCAGCAAACAGTCAAACTGGTAGAGTTGAAAGTGCATCGAGAGAGAAAACTGGAGTTGAAAACACTGTTTGTGAAGGATTAGCAGACCAAAAACTGCTAAAGTTTTACGGGTGTTCGTCGATGCCTTGCCGAAGCAATCCCCGACTTCACGTCCCAAACGAACTCCGATGGTTTTATACGCAGAGGTTAACTCTGTAAAGGTATTGTAACAGGTTTATCGCTGAATGTCAACCCTAAAAAATCCATACCCAATCACAGAATAACCACAATTGCCCTATAATTAGGTACCTAAGAGGAAGAAGCCCACCCCAAATTCTTTCACCCATTTGGTGCAACTTCTTCCATAAAAAACGAACAGGTTGATTATAATGCAAACCCTA
>WFSU01000017.1 GCA_015485845.1 Nitratifractor sp.
AGTATGCGCTCGAAGATGAGGACGCCGACGAGGCAATCCATTATGCCAAACTGGCCATGCAAGCCAACCCCCGAAACAAAAAAGGGTTTGAAATCTACGACAAGGCGATGCAGTTGAAATACAAAGTACAGAAGAGCACCCCTGCTGCCCCCGCCCCGAGTGCGGCGGCTGAGGTGGAAATGGGGTGCTGACGCTTCGGCAGTTTTTCTTCTGTGTTCGGATCTTAAGAGACGGTGAAAGAACTCAGGAATTTTGGTGGGGCTGAAGCCGCCACTTCCGGGCGATTCTCCTCGAAGTCATAATACAATCCCCCAAAAATTCAAATGAAAACAGCTCCCCTCTCCGGGAGTTGAGTCCACCGAAAGATCGATGCCGTACGTGTTGCAGATGTGGGTGACGATACTCAGCCCGATGCCGAATCCTCCCTGTTCTCTGTTGGCGCGTTGGTAGCGGCGGAAAATGTCCTGCTGCGTGGCCGGATCGATGCCAATGCCGGTATCGCAGATGGTGAGGCGGGTGTGGTGTAGGGTGACGGTGATGGTGCCGCCGGGGCGGTTGTATTTGATGGCATTGGAAAGAAGGTTGTCGATAAGGCGGCGGGCATCCTCACGGAGGAGGTGGACGGTGCAGGGGTGCAGATGGAGGGCGAAGGTGATCTGCTTGCTCTGCGCGAGCAGTCGCAGAGTCTCGATCCGCTCTTCGAGGAGCGGCATCAGTGCCAGCGGTTCCGGTGCGGGGGCATCGCCTGTCCGGGTGAGAGAGTAGGAGAGGGTGTCGTACATCGTGCTCAGCCGCTGGGCGCTGGCCTGGAGGCGGTCGCGTTTCTTCGGGTCGATCCCTTCGAGGCTCTGGAGGGTCATGAGGATGGCGGAGATGGGGGTGTTGAGCTCGTGGGTGGTGTCCTCGATGAAGCGGTCGAGCATCGCGATCCGGTCGTGGATGGGACGGAGGAAGAGGCGCGAGAGGAAATACCCCACCACCGCCATGAAGAGAAAGAGAGCGATGAGGTAGACGATAATCCGGGTGCGCAGTTGGCGGAGCTGGGTCTTGAGCTCGGTCTCCATGAGGACGATGTAGCCGACTCCCGACTGGGGCGAGGCGAGACTGAGGGTACTGTAGCAGCGGTGGTCATTGGCGTAAAATTTTGTCTTCAAGTCCGGCACTGTACCGATGGTATTGAACAGCGGCTTCCCTGTCTTGTCGAAGTACCCGACTTTGAACCGTTTGGGCTGGAGCTGCGAGAGAGAATCGGTCTGAGCGTCCGGGTCGAGCTTCTGGAGTTTGGATTCGAGCATCCGTTCCTGATAAAACATTTCGTATTTCATGGCGGTGATCATGGTGTCGGCGTTGTTGTGGTAAAAGAGGTAGCCGATCGTGCTCAGCAGGACAAAAACCGAGCCGAGGTAGAGCCCGAGGAAACGGTAGAGGGAACTTTTCTCATATGAGGTCAAATCGATAGCCCGATCCTTTGATGTTTTCGATGGCGTCGTTGCCCATGATTTTCCGGAGGTTTTTGATGTAGGTACGGATGGTGGCGTAGGCCGGGGTCTGCTCGGCGTCCCAGATGTTTTCGATCAGCTCTTCGAAGGAGATCACCCGCCCCTCCTGCCGTGCAAGGTAATAGAGGATCCGGGCTTCTTTGTGCCGGAGGGGGAATTTTGCTTCGCCGTTGTAGAGACATTGGCGCTGGGGGTAGAAGACGAAATCGCCGAAGCGGAGCTCCTCTTTGTGCTGCACGGCGGCGAGTTGGTGCTCGATCCGGATACGCAGCTCGTCGAGTTCGAAGGGCTTTTTGAGGTAGTCATTGGCGCCGAGGCGAAAGCCTTTCTGGAGGTCTTTGATCCCGGAGAGGGAGGTGATGAAGATCGCCGGAGTGGTGTTCTGGATGTCACGCAGGTACTCGAGCATCTCGAAGCCGTCAAGTTCGGGCACTCGTACATCGAGAATCAGCATGGCGTACCCTCCCCGCATGACCGCCTCGAGCGCCTGTTCCCCGTCGAAAAAACCTTCGACGGCATACCCGTGCTCTTCGAGGTATTCGGCGATGATTTCGTGGAGGATCGGGTCGTCTTCGAGCAGGAGGAGCTGGGTCATGGTGTTCGATCCTTTATCTGAAATAATGTCTAAGTATAACATTTTTTGATCAAATTGTAAAATATTATGATATAATTTTAGCATATATGACCGATAAGGAGGCAGCATGGTTACCAATATTCCCACTCTGACCGGTACCGACAGCGAAGCGAAACGTCAGGAGATACGGACCTATTTTCTCGACAGTTACGGGCAGTTTGAGCGTTTGTTTGCGATGCTGAAAGACGACGAATTTTTTTATCGGAAATCCGAGCCGACCCGCCATCCGATGATCTTCTATTTCGGACATACGGCGACGTTTTTTATCAACAAACTTCTCCTCGCTCAGGTGATTTCCAAGCGAATCCATCCGGACTACGAATCGATGTTTGCCATCGGGGTGGACGAGATGGCATGGGACGACATGGAAGGAAGCCGCTACGACTGGCCACCGGTAAGCGACGTGCGTGCCTACCGTGCGGAGGTCAAAAGGCGCGTCCTCGAACTGATCGATACCCTGCCGCTGACCCTGCCGATCACGCCGGAGAGCCCGTGGTGGGTGATCCTCATGGGGATCGAGCATGAGCGAATCCACATCGAGACCTCCTCGGTGCTTCACCGTCAGATGCCGCTCGAATCGATCCGGCCGGTAGCGGGTCTGGAGCCCTGGACGGAGACGCCGGAAGCGCCGACCAATACACTGATCCCCATCGAAGCGGCCACCGTGACGCTGGGCAAGCGAGCCGATCACCCCCTTTACGGCTGGGACAACGAATACGGCAGCCTGACGGTAGAGACCGAGCCGTTTGCGGTCAGCCGCTACCTCGTGAGCAATGCTGAATACCTCCCGTTTGTGCAGGAAGGGGGCTATGAACGATCGGAATTCTGGGATGACGAAGGACAAGCCTTCCTCGAGGAGCACGGGGCACAGCATCCGCCATTCTGGGTGCCGGATGGCCAGGAGGGGTATCAGCTCCGGGTGCTCGATCGGGAGATCCCGCTGCCCGAAGCGTGGCCGGTAGAGGTCAATGCCCTCGAGGCGATGGCCTTCTGCCGCTGGAAATCACACCAAGAGGAGGCGTACTTTGGTCTCATGAGTGAAGCCCAGTGGACTCACCTGCGCGAGCGTGCTGCGATCCCGGATGTCCCTGAATTTGACCCCGAGACAGCCAACATCGCTTTTGTCCATGGTGCGTCCCCCTGTCCGGTCGATCGCTTCGCCTTCAGGGATCTGTACGACGTGGTGGGCAACGTCTGGCAATGGACACGCACCCCGATCGACGGCTATCCGGGGTTTGCGCCCCATCCGATCTACGATGACTTCTCCACCCCCACCTTTGACGGTCACCATAACCTCATCAAAGGGGGCTCGTTTGCCAGCACCGGCAATGAGATCATGGCGCATTCCCGCTATGCTTTTCGACGCCACTTTTATCAGCACGCCGGTTTCCGGTATATCCGCACCGAGCAGCCCATCGACGACGTTGTGACTTCCGGGAACATTTACGAAGAGGACGCGGCGGTCAACCAGTACAGTGATTTTCATTACGGAGAGAGCTATTTCGGGGTGGAGAATTTCGCGCAGAAGCTCGCACGTCTGGCGATCCACTACACCGCCGAGGGGACGCAGGGGCAGGCACTCGATATCGGCTGCGCCACCGGGCGGTGCGCGTTTGAACTCACGCAGGCTTTTGATACGGTGACGGGGGTTGATTTCTCCGCCCGATTTGTGCAGGTGGCGGCTCAGCTACAGCGGGAGGGTTTGATCCGATTTAAACGGACGATCGAAGGGGCAATCACCGAAGAGATCGAGGTAGCGATCGACGATTTTGCGTTTGCGCCAACCCGGGATCGCGTCACCTTCTGGCAAGGGGACGCGTGCAACCTCAAACCCCACTTCACCGGCTACGATCTCATCATCGCCAACAACCTCATCGACCGCCTCTATGAACCGCGCCTCTTCCTCGAGGGGATCGAGGAGCGCCTCAATCCCGGAGGGACCCTCATCATCGCGTCCCCGTACACCTGGCAGGAGGAGAGCACCCGCCCCGAGCACTGGTTGGGCGGCGACTACGATGCAGCAGGGAATCTCCGCTTCACCTTCGACACTCTCGGAGCGATCCTCGGCTCCCATTTCGAGCTGATCGATCGGCGGGATGTGCCATTTGTGATCCGTGAAACCGCCCGGAAGTTTCAGCATACGCTCTCGGAAGTGACGGTGTGGCGTAAACGGTGATGTGGAGGTGCCTCAGTCTTTTTGGGAAGGGAGATGGGGGGTGCTGTCCCGGGTGAGTTTGAGGATTCCTTCGTTAAGCCCTAAAAAATCCATACCCAATCACAGAATAACCACAATTGCCCTATAATTAGGTACCTAAGAGGAAGAAGCCCACCCCAAATTCTTTCACCCATTTGGTGCAACTTCTTCCATAAAAAACGAACAGGTTGATTATAATGCAAACCCTA